>CALKXZ010000072.1 GCA_938003775.1 uncultured Granulosicoccus sp.
GGCTGGTATAGTCTTGCGCTGCTGGTGTTCTCATTGTTATCACTCGTGATTGTGCGAATCAATAGTTCGTCGAAACCAGAGTCACGGGTGCGTCTTTAAACATGGATGATCTACAGGTATCGCTGCATCAACAAACGCCCATACCCCTGCAGGCAGAGTTCTCGTGCAAAGCGGGCCAACTGCTGGCGCTTATAGGCCCATCGGGTAGTGGCAAGAGCACCACGTTGCGAGCCATAGCTGGCTTGCAATCGGCCACCCAACAATATATTCGCTGTGCAAACAGTGTTTGGGCCGACTCCAAAAACCGCGTGAACTGGCCGACACAACAACGCCGGGTGGGTCTGGTTTTTCAGCACTATGCGCTATTCCCGCACAAGAGCGCACTGGACAATGTCATGCTGGCCATACACGGTGTGTCCAGAACAGAACGTAAACACCGTGCCTATCACTGGCTGGAACGCACCAACATGACAGGGCTTGAATTGCGCAAACCCAGCGCGCTCTCGGGCGGTCAGCGACAACGCGTTGCGTTGGCTCGAGCGTTGGCTCGCGAACCAGCTGTGCTGCTTCTGGATGAGCCATTTTCAGCCGTGGATCAACAAACGCGTCGCATTCTCTATCGTGAGCTGGCACAACTACGAGCCAGTTTGAATATCCCGATGATTATGGTGACACATGATATTCACGAGGTACAACAATTGGCCGATACGCTGTGCTTGATTCATCGAGGCACCACATTGCAACATGGCGATGTGCAACAGGTCATGAACGCGCCAAAGACTAAGGAGATCGCTAGACTACTGGGTCATCAGAATCTGGTCAGTGCAACGGTCGCCAGTCATAGGAACGAATACACTGTTTTCCAACTTGGAACAGATGAACATATCTTGGGGCAACGGATGGCACTGGAACCCGGCCAACCCGTTACGTTGTTAATTGCACCGTCGGCCATTGCCCTTGCAAACTGTTCTGGCAATGCTAGCAACATCAATTGTCTGCATGGATCAATTCGCGATGCAGTCGGAATGGGCGATGAGTTGTCACTGCGCATTCATCTGGACAACGTAACTAAATCGCTACGCTTTCGCGTCTCTTTGCATCAGGACACACACAGCGGTATAAAAGCAGGTGACACCGCTAGCATCACACTGCTGCCCACCGGCATACACGCTATCCCTGAACAGCCTTAGGCGTTGCCTGATCCAGCATCTATCCTGATACGTTTGAGCACTAACCAAAGCTTTCATCGAGAACGGGCCGGATGGATTTCTTGACAGGCTCGGGTACCGGCATACTGACAAACCCCATGTTGATCAGCGAACCGCTGGACGCCTTCGAATGCTCCACCATGACAGCACCGCTACGCTCAACCAAGGCTTTGATGGTGCTAAGTCGTTGAGTCAGATAGGCGTCTTGCTGCTTATCAATACTTGACACGGATGATTTGTTGGCAGTAGCCAGCGCTCGGACGACAAAAATTTCAAGATTAACGACAGGGGAACCGACCTTGGCTTGCGACCGATTCAAATCCTGTGTTCTGACGACAATTTCGCCACCGTGCTGCATAGTCTTCACCGTCTGCCGGATCAGATGGGAAAGGGTCAGCCCTAACAGGTACTGATCCGCGACAACTCGGATGGGTAGATGCTCCAATTCAAGGCGTAGCGTGACGATGGCTGAGATTTCGCTTGATAATTTCGCCATACATTCACGTAACATGGCGTTGAGATCTATCGCCGTTCTTGAAGAATGACCCGACGTATTGAATACTGACAACTGCTCAATGCGATCTATGGCTAGTGTTGCTGCGGCTGTTATGTTGCTCACCGGTTTGCGCAGGTCGCCACCTGTTTCAATAATCAATTGCGCCAGCTCGGCATTGCCTACCACAACCTGCATGTCATTGTTCAGATCGTGGCGTACGATCGAAAACATTGACAACATCGCCTTCATCTGTCTCTCACTGGCCTCTGCTCGTTTCATGACCTTGACATGATGTACATGGCGAAGACCGACAATAATGACCAGCAATGCCAGCGAGGCAACATGAAACGCCTGTTGCGCAGAACCAACCAGTCGGTCATTGTTAATACTCATTAGCTGGTCAGCCAGCAATCCTACCTCGATCACAACCGATACAAATAACGCGATATTCAGCCACTTAAATACACTGGAATTCGGGGCTGTTAGAGTCTCTCCATTGGACATGATTTTAAGACCCTTTGATATGCATGTGCTGGGCAGTAATGTCGATTGTTTGTGTGGCTTGTTGCAACGGCAATTCAACACCCGAACCCGGTAATTCATTCGTACTGTCGCGACTATCAAGCGCCGAGTCCGTCATTACTTTTATGCATTGAGATTTATTGCTATCAAGCTCGGGCGCTGTGTCATTGGCACTCTTTGTTTGATAATTAATTGTATTGATGCTGCCTTTGGTCTCTGGCGGGTTCGTCATTGCTAAGACGTTGGCATGTATTTTGTCTGGCAAGCGATCAGTCGCTTGATAAAATTCTGGTACGTAAGTGCCTACTCTCAGATCTATGATGGCCAAGTGCTCATCGCTGCCCTGGTACTCAGCGGCCAGCGTTCGGCGCAACCTTAACGCCAATACCCGCACGGAAGGGTCCGATTGTGCATCGAACGATATCGGCTTACCTAGCGCATCCACACCTACTGAGTAGGCCTTTATGCGTGCACCGTGACCATTGATGGTCTCCGTGACGATATAGCGCAGGAAAGCCGACATTTGCGGGGCCCCTGAAAAACGACGCGTGGCCAGAAGCCGGTTTAATTCGGCGGCAACGGTACTCATGTCTGTTTCTACTGGCGGTTGTGGCGTCGAAATCGTATTCATTTACTCTTATATATGCCCCGGTTGCGTCAATTGAATACCTCAGCCACGAGTCCTGAACGACTGTTTCCAGTTGTTCCAAATAACCGTCTACTGAGAGAACCATTTATTCACGCAAGCAGTATTAACAACGAATGTAAACGGTTTATCAACTATTGACCAATGTTTGTCAGGATTGGTACGATAAAAGTAGTAAAACTACAAGTTGGCTCGATTCTCCATCGAGCGAACCAGGATAACCTGGTTGACAACTACAATATCTTGAGCCAGAAACAGTGGTTGTATGTGTCGACTATAGCTATGATCACTACCCATCAGCTAAGCTCTTTACAGGATTGATGTGGCTGCCCAGACTCGAGCATACAATTCGGCCACCATACTCGTAGTAGATGACGATCCACGTATCCGTGAACTGTTGCGATCGTCTCTCGAGGCCGAGGGGTTCAACGTGCTCGAAGCTGGAACGAGCGAAGAGCTGTACAACCGTCTCGATGATTCAACCGTTGACCTGATCACCATGGACGTCTTGTTGGAGCGTGAAAACGGACTGGATCTGGTCCGCGACATTCGATTATTGAGCGAAATTCCTATTATTCTTGTGACCGGGCGTGTCGACCTAATAGACACCGTTCTAGGACTTGAACTCGGTGCTGACGACTACATCACCAAACCATTTCTGATCCGCGAACTCATCGCCCGTGTCCGCTCAGTATTGCGCAGATCTCGCCAGACTCAATCAAACGCAACCACCACCATGAGCCAACCACTGGCCGAGTCGAACGTGGTTGTATGCTTTGGCAACTGGACTCTGATTCCAGCAGCGCGCGAATTACGAGATGTAGACGATACCATCGTTAACCTGACAACCGCCGAATACGATTTACTGGAAATTTTTGTATCGAGCCCACAACGGGTATTAAGCCGAGAGCACTTGATGGGCCGGCTGACTGGGCGTGACTGGAACCCCAGTGATCGAGTGGTAGATAACCATGTCGCGCAATTACGAAAAAAAATTGAACCCCCTGATGGCTTGGAGTGGATTAAAACTGTTCGCGGAACCGGGTATATGTTCACCGGAAAAGCAACGCGACAAAAACAAACCGAATTCTGAGCCTTATCCGCTGCCAGAACAGCAACACCCAAGTCAATTGGTTTGTTTTACCGTGCGCAAACAGCACAAATAAGCAAGAAAAAGTAGAAAACAGACAAATGTAGTGCAGCCAGGCTTGCATACTTTGCACACATCTACTGTCCGATACATTCGGCTTTGACTTTTTCTTTGTGCTCAACAATAACAACATGACTTCACCGCAAGCCACCACAGAATTTGATTCGACAGCAAACTCTGGTCATCGAGAGCTGGCCGAATTGCGGGAGCACTTACGGGCGCGCTACACGATGAGTGAACCTGAAGTCATCAAGGAGGTCTTGGCCGGGTTAACTCTGGACGATGCACAGTTGGCTACCATTCATCAGGATGCCGTAGCGCTGGTCGTATCACTTCGCACGCACAGTAAACCCACGATGATGGAAAGTTTTCTGTCTGAATACGGTCTCTCGACACCTGAAGGAGTCGGCCTGATGTGTCTGGCTGAAGCGTTGCTGCGTGTACCGGACGCAACCACTATTGATGAACTCATTGCCGATAAGCTGGAAAGCTCTGACTGGGCAGCCCATCTGGGGCAATCCAGCTCACCGTTGGTCAACGCATCCACCTGGGCTCTGATGCTAACGGGTCGCATGCTCGACGAGACGACCAATCCCACGCGTTCATTGTCCTCACTGGTCCGGCGTGTTGGAGAACCGGTTGTACGAACGGCCGTTGCGCAGGCCATGAAACTGTTGGGCAGACAGTTCGTGTTGGGCGAAACCATTGAACTGGCAATTCGCGAAGCGCAAGATCTGGAAAAACAAGGCTATACGTACTCCTACGATATGCTCGGTGAAGCGGCTCATACCCAACAGGATGCCCACCGTTACGCGCAAGCATACTCGCACGCAATCAAGAATCTGGCTCGGGTGCCTGGCTCCTCAGTGCGTAACCGACCAGGCATATCAGTCAAGCTATCTGCCCTGCATCCTCGCTATGAGTACAGCCATCACATGCAGGTTATGAACGACTTGTTACCGGTACTCAAACAGTTGGCCAAACAAGCGGCAACCGCTGGTATAGGCTTCAACATAGACGCTGAAGAAGCGGATCGCTTAGACCTGTCACTCGATTTAATTGAAGCGTTACTGGCTGACCCGGAACTGGCAGACTGGGATGGACTTGGCATCGTGGTGCAGGCCTATAGTCGGCGAGCACTGCCAACCATACATTGGTTACTCGGCGCTACACGTGTGTATCAGCGGCGTGTCATGGTTCGACTGGTCAAGGGCGCCTACTGGGACAGTGAAATCAAACAGGCACAAGAGCTCGGCCTAGCCTCGTTTCCGGTATTTACTCAGAAGGTTAATACGGATGTCAGCTATCTGCGTGCAGCGCAACTACTGCTGGCTAATCGCGATCGCATCTATCCACAATTTGCCACGCACAACGCGCACAGTGTGTGTGCAATCCGGCTCATGGCCGGTAGCGATACGGACAGTTACGAGTTCCAACGGCTGCACGGCATGGGCGAATCCTTGCACGAACAGATTCACCAGCAATACAACACACAGTGTCGTATTTATGCACCGGTCGGAGCACACAGAGATCTTCTGGCTTACCTGGTTCGCCGGTTATTGGAGAACGGCGCTAACAGCTCATTCGTCAATCAGATTGTGGATACACGCATAGCACCAGAACAGGTGGCCAGCTGCCCGGTACGACAACTGCGTGCAAGCCATATATTGGTACACCCGTCTATCGCTCACCCACTGGACTTGTATCTACCACAACGCCAAAATTCGAAAGGCTACCGAACTAACGACCCGGCATCGGTCGCTCCGTTGCTGCAGGCACGTGATGCCTTCCAGTATACCCAATGGCAAGCCGCAGCGATTATAGGAAAGCGCAACACTGAACAGCAACAATCAAGTGCCCTGCTCTCACCCAGCAATGCTGATGATATTGTTGGTCACGTTATAGCAGCGTCCACAACGGAGGTAGAACACGCCATACAGCAAGCGATAGACTTCCGTAAAACATGGGCAAATACGCCCACAATCAATCGCGCGCAGATGCTGAACCGTGCCGCCGATGCCTATGAGGCGTGTATGGCTGAGTTCTGTGCATTACTGTGCCGGGAAGCTGGCAAGACGCTCAACGATGCCATCTCTGAAGTGCGCGAAGCCGTCGATTTTTTGCGTTACTACGCCGCCTGTGGTGTCGAACACAATGACCAAACAACTAATGTCGATCATGACATTCCAGGCCATGGCGTCGTGGTGTGTATCAGCCCCTGGAATTTTCCACTAGCTATCTTTACCGGCCAAATTGCCGGCGCTCTGATGGGTGGTAATACAGTACTAGCAAAACCTGCAGAACAGACACCACTGGTAGCCGCACAGGCCATCAGTTTGTTGCACCAGGCAGGTATACCAGTACATGCGTTACAGTTTTTACCCGGTGATGGAACCACCGTTGGCCAACAGTTGAGCGCTGATCCGCGTATTGATGGCATATGCTTTACTGGCTCTACGCATACCGCCCGGTTAATCGAGCAAGCGCTGGCCTCACGAACACCGACCGATATCCATGCAGGCGCCAGCGCGAACCCACTCTTTATGGCTGAGACCGGCGGCCTGAATGCCATGATTGTCGATAGCTCGGCACTCACCGAACAGGTGGTTCGCGACAGTGTGGCATCCGCTTTTCAAAGCAGCGGACAACGCTGCTCTGCACTGCGCATTTTGTACGTTCAAAAAGAGGCGGAACAACGCCTGGTAACCATGTTGTGCGGCGCTATGGATGCACTCACAGTGGGTGACCCCTGGTATTTGCAGACAGACGTAGGGCCGGTCATTGACGATACCGCTCATACCATGATCAGCGAGTACATTGCCGAGCACCGGCAGGCTGGCAACCTACTACACCAAACCGCTCATACACCAGATACCCCTGCACATTGTTCAGGTTCGCGCTCAAACTCTAGCGCCGATCACGGGTTAACGTCTTTACCAACGAACACAACCGTCGTTAATCACATCACCACTGCCGGTCGCTGGATAGCACCAACGCTTATCAAAGTCTCTGGCATTGCTGATATGCCGCATGAAATATTTGGACCAGTACTGCACATAGCGACGTTTGAAGCCAGCGAACTGAATAGGGTTGTCGAACAAATCAATGAACGCGGATATGGACTGACCTTTGGCCTGCATACCCGTATCGATGATCGCGTACAACAGGTGGTGGATGCGATAAAAGTTGGCAATGTATACGTCAATCGTAATCAGATAGGCGCCGTTGTAGGCTCCCAGCCATTCGGTGGTGAAGGACTCTCAGGTACCGGCCCCAAGGCTGGCGGTCCTTGGTATGTGAAACGCCTAATGAATGTTGCGCTCGATGTAGCCACACCAGCGGATACGAACGAATCAACGATTAATGCAGGGCTGGTTATGCCAGGCCCAACCGGTGAGAGCAATCACTGGCGGACAGCACCGCGAGAGAATGTGCTGATTATCGGGGACGACAATTCAGCGACACACGAACTGAGAGAAAAGATCCAAGCTCTCGGATGCACGGTTAAGGTGGTTGATGATGAATCGATTCAGAGTAATTTATTGGCGTTAGTGCAGAACCAGGCCATTGACGTGGTGGTGGCACAGGCCGCCACTGCTGAAAGCATACTGCACTACCGCCAACAGCTTTCCCGCGGTGACGGACCCTTAATACAGCTAGTGACCAACGCGCGCGATACCAGCCGTTTTCTGTTAGAGCGGCATGTGTGTATCGACACCACTGCAGCTGGCGGTAATGCCTGCCTGCTAGGATCGATCAGCTAGCTATTAACGCCGAGCAATCTAGTGCGCTGGAACACGCAAATTTGGCATTAGTTGGTTCCAACACACTAGAGATTTGCCAGTATTCCGTTCACACTGTCTTTAGCGTCGCCAAACAACATACGCGTATTGTCTCGGAAGAACAGTGGGTTCTCAACACCCGCGTAGCCGGTTGCCATGGAACGCTTGGATACAATAACCTGACGTGCTTTCCACACTTCCAATACCGGCATACCCGCAATCGGGCTGTTCGGATTCTCCATGGCAGATGGATTAACAATGTCATTGGCACCGATAACGATGACTACGTCAGTATCGGGTAGATCATCATTGATCTCATCCATCTCCAGCACCA
>CALKXZ010000073.1 GCA_938003775.1 uncultured Granulosicoccus sp.
GATGAAACCGGCGTGAAACTCCTATGGGGCACAGCCAATCTCTTCTCCCATCGTCGATTTATGTCGGGCGCTTCAACCAACCCTGACCCGGATGTTTTCGCCTATTCTGCAGCGAATATTAAAACCTGTATGGATGCAACATATCGACTTGGTGGTGAAAACTATGTGCTTTGGGGTGGCCGCGAAGGTTACGAAACGCTACTCAACACCGACCTGAAACGCGAAGACCAGCAGATGGGGAGAATGCTCAATCTCGTTGTTGACTACAAACACAAGATAGGTTTCAAAGGCGCTATATTAATCGAGCCAAAGCCGCAGGAACCCACTAAACATCAATACGACTATGACGTTGCAACGGTGTATGGCTTTCTGAAACGCCATGGGTTGGAAAACGAAATTAAAGTGAATATTGAACAGGGCCATGCAATCCTTGCAGGACACTCGTTCGAACACGAAATAGCCCTTGCCCATGCGCTGGGCATATTCGGATCCGTTGACATGAATCGGAACGACTATCAATCCGGTTGGGATACGGATCAATTCCCGAATAATGTGCCGGAAGTTGCGCTTGCTTATTATCAGATATTAAAAGGCGGCGGCTTTACCACCGGTGGTACCAATTTCGATGCGAAACTTCGGCGCCAGTCGCTAAGCCCTGATGATCTGCTCGCCGCTCACGTCGGTGGCATGGACGTTTGCGCTCGTGGACTAAAGGCTGCGGCCGCAATGTTCGAAGACGGTGGTTTAGAGCGCCACCTTGAAGCGCGCTACGCCGGTTGGCAATCCGAAGAAGCACAGAAAATGCTTCAAGGCGGCTATGGACTTGAAGAGCTTGAAGCCTATGTCGAGCAATCCAATGTGCAGCCTGAACCGATATCAGGTCAGCAAGAAATATTGGAGAATTATGTCAACCGGTTTGTATAAACCATGATCGGCGCTTTATAGAAAAGCAAAGGGTGTTTTAACAAGGAACGACACCGGGAATGCAGCAGAGTAATCGCCGATCCCTTTCGGCGATTGTCACGGATTCGCCCCGCATAATGAAAATAATGCCTGGCGATGGGCCGCAACGCAGTGCTGTGAAGACGGGCAAAGCCTCTTTTTCCTTCAAAGCAGCCTAATTAAAACGGGCGGTTACGTGTGGTTCAGGCGACAAACACTGTGTTTTCTCGTTTTGCAAACAGCGAATTCCAATCGTTTGCATCACATTAAAATAAAAATACAAACGTTTGTATTGACGATTCGAGAAATAGTCCGTAAATTTGGAGTCCATTGGGAGATGTGCTTAATCAGCCAGATTACTGCTCGTGCGAAAGCATTTTGGCTGATCAGTATTTCTCCCGATTTTGGGTATACCAGAACCGTGAGTTCGCTGCGGGGTGGGTACTGAAGCAGATTTGATATCGACGAGCAAAGTCGCTTAGAGGCCGGATGAAAAAAAATATGACATGCCCGTTCACAGACGAGAAAGGCGTTCTTGTTGCTCGATTTTTAGGTGAAACGTTACAAATTGAGCCTTGGGGCGACAACGCAGTTCGTGTCCGTGCTCGACCTGGCGCTGATGTCGTTGAACCGCATGTCAGCGCGTTAACGCGCGGCGGCGCGCTCAATCAGAAGAGCAGCGTTGCTATCGCTATCAGTCCCGACTCAGCTTCAATTACTAATGGCCGTATCACCGCAAATTTAAAAGTGATCGAACGCTATGGAGCTGAAATAAAGCGTGAAGTCACTATTCAGTTTTTACGCTCAGATACAGGCGAAGAACTGCTAGCCGAAACGCGCAGTCATTTCGCCGGGCCTAAGACGAGAAACTTCAGGGGCCAAGCAGGCAACTCCTGGAAACTAGAAACCACGTTTAAATCCTATGACGATGAGCACTTGCATGGATTAGGGCAGCCACAACACGGCAAAGCCGATTTAAAAGGCGTGTCAACTACGCTCATGCAACAGAACGCGCATGCAGTAATTCCGTTTGTTGTGTCGTCTCGTGGTTATGGTTTTCTTTGGAACAATCCGGCTGTTGGTCGTTGCGAATTCGCCTCCAACTTAACGCGGTGGACTGCGGACGCAACCCCAGGTATGGACTACTGGATTACTGCTGGAGACAACTCACGCGAAATACTAAGCGCGTATCACGACGTTACCGGTCATTCACCCGACATCCCAGATTGGGCGTTAGGCTTCTGGCAATGTAAGTTGCGCTACCGGACGCAGGATGAATTGATCTCTGTAGCTCGCGAATATAAACGTCGCAATCTACCTTTGTCCTGCATCGTCATCGATTTTTTTCATTGGACCAAACAAGGGGATTGGAAATTCGACCTAAACGAATGGCCAGACCCAAAGAAGATGGTTGAAGAGCTTCGATCTATCGGGGTTGAGGTCATGGTTTCCGTTTGGCCGACGGTATCGTTAACATCCGAAAACTACAGAACGATGCTCGAAGGTGGCATGTTGCTGCAAACAGAGCGTGGTGTTCCCGCAGTCGTTTCTCTCATTGATAAAGACCCATTTGGTCCGGCGACATTCAACTACTACGATGCTTTCAATCCCGAGGCTCGGGATTTTCATTGGTCCGTAATCAAGCGCAATTATGTTGACTTGGGTATTGATCACTTCTGGATCGACGCCTGCGAACCAGAGATGCGTCCAGCCCATCCAGAAAACGTACGAACCCATCTGGGCAACGGCGCTGAAATGATGAGCGCCTACCCTATGTTGCATGAAAAACGCTTCCGTGAAGGCCTACATGAAGAGGGTCGCGACGGCGTACTGCTTTGCCGTTCGGCATGGGCAGGTTCTCATGCCCACGGCGTTATTTTGTGGAGCGGTGATATTTGGTCGAACTGGGAGTGGTTCCGCAATCAAATCGCCGCCGGATTGCATTCAGGTATGTCCGGCTTAGGTTGGTGGACCACTGACATTGGTGGATTTTACGATGGCCATGGAGGCACACCAGAGTTTCGCGAGTTGTTGGTGCGTTGGTTTGAGTTCGGTGTCTTCTCACCCATCTGCAGACTTCATGGATTTCGCATACCCGACGAAGTTCCTGTTCCTAAACCAGGTGATGCGCTTACTTACGGAGAGGATACGGTTCGGTTGTTTATAGAATCAGGCGGCTCTAATGAAGTGTGGTCATACGGTGAAGAAGTTGAAGCCGTTCTTACCAAATTGTTGGAAGTTAGAGAAGCGTTGCGGCCGTACTTAAAGCAATGCTTTGCCGAGTTTGCAAAAACGGGCGCACCTGTTATGGCGCCTATTTTCTATCACTTTGAAGATGAAATCGAATCGCATGACGATGCGGATCGTTACATGCTCGGACCTGATCTTCTTATCGCTCCTGTGCTCGATGCAAATACCGAGTCCATGAAAGTAGCACTACCGAAAGCTGAAAAATGGATTCATGCATGGACAGGCAATGTTTTTGACGGCGGTGATATTGCGGATGTGAAGTGCCCATGGGGACAATGCCCGGTTTTCATTCGCCAAACCGCTGATTTAAAAACCCACAACGCTTTTACAGCACTCAATTGAAGTACATATCGCGCGCTCAGCGCTTAACTTTGGAGAGGACTATGAAAAAACTATTGATGGCATGTGCAGTCTGGAGTCTAGCAGCATCAACCGCCTGGGCGGAAGATGTAACCTTGACTATGTGGACCGTTGCGAACAATGCACCAGAGGCCGTTTTCGCTCAGGAATTTTCTGAGATGGACAACGGTATCAAAATTGACGTTAGAGAAATCAAGTTCGACGATATAATCGCCGAGACTCTGCGTGCATTCGCTACGAAGAAAAACCCAGATCTCATTTCAGTTGATAACCCTAATCATGCTGCTTTCGCAGCAGCTGGTGCATTTCTCGATTTGACATCATTTGTTGAGGCATCTGATCAAATTAATATGGACAACTACTTTGATGGGCCACGTTCTTCACTAACTTGGGACGGCAAACCGTACGGTATTCCGCGTGCGTCCAATACCATTGCCCTGTACTACAACAAGGACATGTTCAGCGCTGCAGGTCTTGACCCAGACGCTCCGCCATCAACATGGGACGAGCTCTACGATGCTGCGAAAAAGCTAACAGATCCAGCGAATGATGTTTACGGCATCGCCTTTTCGGCCAAAGCTTCTGAAGAAGGTACCTTTCAATTTTTGCCATGGGCTCAAATGGCTGGTGGTTCGTTTGAAAACATCAACGTACCCGGTGCCGCTGACGCACTCGACCTTTGGAAAAAGCTTTTTGATGAAGGTTTAACATCGCCCGATACCCTAACTCGTGGCCAGTGGGACTCCACTGGTACCTTCAACGGCGGCAACGCTGCGATGGCGATCTCTGGCCCTTGGGAACTTAAGCGCATGTCTGGAGATGCTAAGTTTGACTGGGGTGTGGCGCTACTTCCTGGTCCAAGTGTAGATGCACCACGTGCATCAGCCTTGGGCGACTTCAATATCGCTGTATTCTCGAACACAGAGAACGCGGAAGCTGCGTTTAAATTTTTGGAATATCAGGATAGCCAGGTAGAGCGCCTATGGCCTGAATTCTCACGTATGCCATCACACAAAGGTGTAGCACTTGCGCCAACGGGTGATGCAAAAATAGACGCGGCATCAGCGGTGTTTGTTGAACAGCTCCAATTTGCTCGTAACCGTGGACCGCATCCAAAATGGCCTAACATCTCCAAAGCCATTCAAAATGCCATGCAATCTGCTTTGACTGGCAAGCAATCCTCTACCGATGCACTTGCAGAAGCAGCTGCTGCAATAGCTAAAGTTAAGTAAGCAAGTCAGAAAAATAAGATGGGTTCGCATTGGCGCGAGCCCTTCTTGAAACCGGATAGTTAAAATGAAAGCCTGCGCAAAGTGGATTAGAGATGGGATTGGTTTTGATGCCCTGTTAATCGCAATGGCTTTAACCTATCTCTTGGCTTTCGCGGGTCTTCCTCTGCTCTACAACATTATCATCAGCTTTCAAGTTGTTGATATGTTTTCGCTCAACCAGTTGTTTCATGAGTTTGCGGGCTGGGATAATTATATTGAAGTGTTTCACGACCCAGCTGCTGCCGAAGTGCTTTGGAATACGACACTATTCACGATCGTCTCAGTTTTCTTCCAATTCACACTCGGATTTGCACTGGCTCTTTTTTTCAATCAGAAATTCCCTGGGGCCACCTGGTTTCGAGGACTCTTTCTAGCGGGTTGGGTCATGCCGGGTCTTGTTGTTGGCGTGCTCTGGAATTGGCTTTTGTCTGGCGACTTTGGTGTCATCAATTGGACTCTTGAAACGTTGGGCATTATTGGGGAGCCCATCTTTTGGCGATCTGATGTCGACTATTCGCTGATCTCAGTCATTCTTGCCAATATCTGGTACGGCGTACCCTTTAACATGATTCTTCTTTCAGTCGGCTTAGCAGGTATACCAGAAGATCTCTATGAAGCCGCAGCCTTAGACGGCGCGACCGCGCTTCAAAAATTCACCACCATCACACTTCCAATGATGCGCTCGACCATCGGAGCGGTGATTGCCTTGGGAATAATTTTTACGCTGCAGCAGTTTGATCTGTTCGCCGCCATTACCTCAGGTGGGCCAGCTGGCTCATCCTTAGTAGCTCAATATTGGTCTTGGGAGTTATCGTTTCGGCAATTCGAATTTGGACGCGGTGCTGTGATTGCGGTGCTAATGATCGTGGTGGTATTAGGCGTTACGGTATTCTATGTGCGTTCAACCCGGCAGGAGACACGTCTGTGATGGGTATGAAACGCATCTATAAGAACCAGCTACTATTCATCGTTGCGTTGTTCGCTGTAGCACTTTATTTGTTTCCGTTGTATTGGATGTATACTACGAGCCTTAAAACGGATACAGCTATTTTCGCCATTCCGCCTCAGCTGCTGCCTTCATCCCCGCAGTGGCAAACTTACATCGATGTGTGGAATGGATCGAACATCGTTCGCTACATGTCTAACTCTGTGTTTATTGCTACCGGCGTTACGTTAGTGACTGTGATTTTTGGCTCTGGCGCCTCATATGTGCTGGCACGTTATCGTAACGTGTGGATCGATATTTCGTTATTCACAGTTTTAATGCTTCAAGTGTTACCACCGAGTTTAATGGTGACGCCGATATTTGTCGCCTTTGCCTCTATAGGGCTGCTGGAATACCCGCGTATTGCGACGATACTGGCATTTTCTGCCAAGACGATGCCGTTCTTCGTCATTCTTTGCCGAGCAGCGTTTATGACAATACCGCGTGAACTTGAAGAAGCCGCATTGGTCGACGGTAATTCCCGTGCTGGTGCTTTTGTAATGATTGTCCTACCACTAGCCCGTAACGGGATATTGGTGGCGGCGCTTTTAATTTTCATGCAAGGGTTTGGCGAATATGTCTACTCCGCCTCTCTGATAAGTGATAATCGACTTCAGCCAGCATCGATTGGCATGACCAATTATCTCCAACCAAACATCGTTACCTGGAACTCGATTATGGCTTTTGCTGCTATCTATATCACGCCAATCCTGGCAGCCTTCGTCTTGTTACAACGTCATATTGTTAACGGTTTGACTTCTGGTGCGCTCAAATGAATATCGATGATTCCACTATCCAAATCGGATTCACCGATGTCAATAAGTTCTATGGCGCCTACCATGCTCTGAATTCAATCAATCTGTCGATTCCAAAGGGTCAATTTGTCGCGCTTGTTGGACCATCGGGCTGCGGAAAATCGACACTGCTAAGAACGCTGGCAGGACTTGAAGAGATATCCTCCGGCACGATCAATGTTGGTGGCCGTACCGTTAACGACATCCCGCCGCGTAAACGTGATCTGGCAATGGTGTTCCAATCGTACGCGCTGTATCCGCACATGAATGTCAGAGAAAACCTTACTTACGCACTGCGCCTTAAGGGTGTTAGCAAAGAGATTCGCGCGAATAAGGCAGACGAGGTTGCTGCAATCATTGGACTTGAAGATCTCTTGGATCGTAAGCCTCGAGAGCTCTCGGGTGGCCAAAGGCAACGTGTTGCTATGGGGCGCGCGATTGTTCGCGAACCTCAGGCATTTCTCTTTGATGAGCCCCTTTCGAATCTTGATGCATCGTTACGTGTTCGGATGCGTAAGGAAATTAGAGCCCTACATGAACGAATTGGCTCCACGTCTGTCTACGTTACACATGACCAAGTAGAAGCCATGACGATGGCGGATCATGTTGTCGTCATGCGCGCAGGCAAAATTGAGCAGCAAGGTGTACCGCTTGATCTGTATAAGAATCCAGCTAATTGCTTTGTTGCAGGATTTATTGGATCTCCAGCTATGAATTTTATTCCAGGCGTTATCGATGAGTCGGGGGAAAGCGTCACTCTCGATTTCGAGGAATCACCTAGCCTTCCGATTGCGCAATCAATGCAACCAGGCAGACCGGTAGTCGTGGGACTACGTCCTGAGCACGTGGAACTCGGTGATGCGCAGAGCTGCGGTTATGCAGCCATTTCTATAAGCTCAGTCGAAGAAACTGGATCGACAACCTATCTGTTTTCTAGTGCTACGCCAGAGCTGGTGATCGTAGCGGATGGTAGTCAGCAAGTACGTAGTGGAGACGTTATCGGTGTGAAAATCGCACCGACAAATGTCCATCTCTTCGATCCTGAAACTGAAGTTTCGTTATCCAACGGGTAGTGCACACAAGCTCACTGAGGGTCAAAATTACGAACCATTTTTCGATCGTGCAGATGGATGAAATGGTGTTTGGACTTGATCAGTTCTGCTTTCTGCTGGTATTGAAAATTGTGTTTACCCGTTGCACGGACGGGCAACTCCGTGCACCTCCTCCAAGTGGTGTTTCCCCGGTTCAATACAGGCCGGGGATTTTACGTTCACGTAAAAATAAACGCTCTGGGCGCATCGAGATTTTATAAGGCCAGTACTGCCAGAAATCATAGGTTACACAACTTTATTTGTATTCTTCACTGGAAAAGACAAACAAATAATACAGAGGGAATATTGTTTTGCACTTGGAGAAATACAGCACTGACACAAGCAGCGAATCCGTCAGTATTGGTACGATGATCTAAAAGCCGCAGGTCGCAAGTTGTGGACTTCGGGTGGCTCAGCCTTAACATCTCAGTGACGCCTATGTCACTGCTAATTTATTATGTTAAATCCGAATGTCTTTAAGCTAAGGCTCATCCGAGCATGGCGGTATTCACACACGTCGATAATTACGTAAATTTATATGGGTGTTCTCGTGTAATTGTCTGACAACCCTTCAAAACCTTCGCTTTTTACGCAGCACAATCCACATGCAGTGTCGAGTTTCGCTCGGGATACGCTTGAAGTCCATGATGGCTTTTAAGAATTCTCATCTTTCGTCCCTCAAAGGAATTGATATTCAGTAGGAAGAGATGTTCCGGGTACAGGCAATTGTTGTCGAGATCGATGTTAAGGCCAACTCGGCCACAATTTACTTTCCTTTCGGCCTCGAACGAACGTAATGAGAAAATAGGCAAAATTGACGGCATATTACGGCCACCTCTGTGCCAACGCTCTGTTATTTCCGGCCCCACCGATTCACTCATTTGATAGATCGTTGAATTAGGCGACTACGGAGAAGCGCAAGATATCGCATGGGGCGTGCTGCTCAAGAGCCTGCATCACTCACATGCAGCCTTTTTCTAATCAGCTGGCCAGATATTCTTATTTGAAAACCAAAATATGGCCGTTCCTACCAGATTATGCTTCCGATCCTATCTTGGGCGATGTCAATTCAGTGCTCATGAGCTGATCACACATAAACAATGTCTTATAACATCCGACAATAGATTTTGTGGCACAGTAATCCATAGTCAGATCGAAGAACAGTTGTGCATCAATTTGTTGCACTCTCACAGAATCGATACCGCTAACATCTAGAGTGACTGACAGATTGATCGAAACGAAAAACTTGCTCGAGGATATTGGGAGAAAACTTGATGGTCATTCACTGGTCATAACTATGTATGGAGTGATTTGATCTAAGACCCCATAAAACGTGAGCTGTAGAGAATTAAATCACTGTTGTCTGTCGAAATTGTTGATTGTATCGAAATGATTCAGCTTATAACGGAATAAGCCAGTGCATGTAAGACGGAACCAAATTCACGCATCAAATTTAATCTATAAAAGCATCGCAAGTCGTTTTTGATCCGCTGACAAATAAAGTGTGTCTAAGCTATTTTCACTGTTTAGAAGGTGGCCCCAATCTGCCAAGGCACGAATTCATTATCTCCGAGACCGTGCTGTTCGCTTAACGTCATATCCCCAGAAGCCACTGCCAACAATCTGGAGTAAATACGTGTTCCTACCTCGGAAACGGAATCACCATCAGTGACAATGCTGCCAGCGTTGATGTCCATATCATCCTCAAGCGCTAAATACATGTCCGTGTTGGTGGCAATTTTAAGACACGGTGCCGGTTTGCTGCCGAAGGTTGAACCTCTGCCCGTAGTGAATGCCACAAGGTTACTGCCGCCTGCAATTTCACCAGTAACGGACACTGGGTCGTATCCTGGGGAGTCCATGAACACTAACCCAGAAGAGTTGATTCGCTCTGCGTACCGATAAACAGCGGTCAATGGTGTCGTGCCACCCTTCGCAACAGCACCAAGGGATTTTTCTAATATGGTAGTCAAACCGCCAAGTTTATTGCCTGGCGACGGGTTGTTGTCTAGTGAGCCGAAGTTTCGGAAAACATAGTCTTGCCACCATTCAATCCGACCTAATAGCGCTCGCCCGACATCTTCGTTCACAGCACGTCTTGTTAGTAGATGCTCAGCACCATAGATCTCGGGAGTTTCTGCAAGCACCGCCGTACCACCTTGTGCAACCAATAAATCACTGGCATATCCCAACGCTGGATTAGCCGTGACCCCAGACCAAGCGTCACTACCTCCACACTGCAATGCCAAAACCAACTTTGATGCAGGCGCGGTAGCTCGTGTTGCTCGATTCACTATACCCAGCATTTCGGTAATGAGTGAACAACCGTGATTCACTGATTTTTTATGGCCTCCTGTTGTTTGTATGTTCATCGTGCGAAGCAACGGCCCTTGAGTCATCGCTTGTGCATTTAGCGTTGAACCAATTTGACTCACTTCGCACCCCAGACCGACAAACAACACACCTCCGGTATTCGGATGTTGAGCTAGGCCTGCGAACACGCGCTGCAGGTTATCATGCCCGTCGCCATGATCTGCCATTCCACAACCAGTGCCGTGCGTAAAAGCGGCAATACCATCAATGTTTGCGCACTCGTCAAGCACGCCCGATTCGTTAACGGACTGCACTATATGATGCACAACGGTCGCTGAACAATTCACGCTACTGATGACTGCGATATAATTTCTGGTACCAACACGACCATCGGTCCTGTGGAAACCCATAAATGTGTCGGTGCTCTGCACGATCAACGGATTGACGGCTGTGCTTATCTGATTCTCAACATCGTTACGTTGGTATTTCAGGTTATGCGTATGCACATGACTGCCTGACACGATACTTTTGCTGGCTATGCCAATCACCTGTGCATACTTGTATACCTTCTGCGCGAATAATAGATTCGTTAGCGCTATCTTGTGGCCCTTCGGAATCGCTTCCGTTATGGTTAGGCCGTCCACTACTTCACCAGCTTCAAGTGCTCGTAGGGCAACGGCTACCGAATCACTTTTGTTCAGACAGACAAATGCACGTCCAGTCTCATTACCTGAATGGAATACTATCGGTTTGGCATCTTCACTCATCAATTCAATTGTCCTTCATTCATACCAATTTTTTACTAATTTGCGTGAGGCATAAGCGGCACCGCTTACGCGAAGTAAAATTAACTCGGCTCTACTTCGAAAAAGTGTGGTCATCCTTGACCCTACAAAAATCCTGTCAAAATACTACTACCACTTGGAGGAGTGTTATTGTTGTAACAAATTGGCACATAAAATATATTCTAGTAATAGAGATACATCGTTTTGGTTTTGAAACACCTTCCGAATGGTGCATAACTATGGGTGAGCCTTTCGATGATCGGCTACGCGACGTACTCAAAATCACGTGTTAGTAGCGATTCCGCTTTGTCCCACGAAGCAATCACATTCGTTGTGCCATCCTCATTGTTGGTCTGTATTGTTGAGAGAGCACCGGCAGAATTACACAATACATGCCCAGCAGCGCAATCCCAGATCTGGGTATTGTGCTCTACGTATCCCGCCAACCGGCCTGCAGCCACCATCGCCAAAGATGCTGCACAACTACCTAAACTGACGATGTTAAAACCGGCATTCTCGAGATTAGTCTCTAGTTCGTTACGATGGGAGCGTGACCAATGGAGGTTACGACCAATTCCAAAAGCAACAGCTTGCCCAGAAGTTAACGCAGGCAGTGACCCCGAGACAGTTAGAGGGTTCTCTTTGCCCGCATGAATAAGCACATCCAGAGCAGGTAGAGCAACTGCTCCATGAACCGGAATTCCGTCTTCAATATAGGCAATCGATACCGACCAAAACGGAAGTCCACTGAGAAAATTTGCCGTCCCATCCACTGGATCCACCACCCAGCAAGTAGGTTCAATCGATCCACCGAACTCTTCGCCCAGTATTTCATCTTCTGGAAATAGTTCTGAGATCATCGCGCGTGCGATTGTCTCTGCCTTGCGATCCACTGAGCTCACATAATCAGCATGTCCTTTGGATTCTATTTCAACATCATGTAACTGTTCAAACCAACCACGACTAAACGTCGCTAATTGTTTGGTGATGTCACACATCAATTCGAAGCGATCTGGATAGATACCACTCATCTATCTCTACCCGAACGAAGCGTTGCGATTTGATTCTCCAGAGATGCCGCGACACCGTAGGCCCTTTCGTAAAAGCTGGCTTCACTCAGGCCGTAACTGTCGTAAGGTGTTTCAAAATTCAGTGGTGCTTGATAGTGGGTGCTGGCAATCGCACCGAGAACTATATCCCACTTAATTCGACCATCGTGCGGCAGTAAATGGTCATCAGTTGCACTGAAGTTGTCATGAATATGGGTTGCAATAAGTCGCGTTCCAAATTGTTGAAGAATGCTCACACCACCGGGTTCCACGATCTCCCAATGACCACTATCAAAGCACACTCCAAGAAACTGATCGTCATAGCGTTCAAAAAGCCGTTGAAACAAAGTATGGTACGTTGTAGCTGACGCACGAAATAGGTTCTCTACAGCGATCTTTACACCTTTTTCAATACAATAGGGCTGTATAGCATCTAACGTGTGAAATAGTGGTTTGTAGAACAAGGATTCGCTTTGAGATGTCAGGTGGAATTCATCACGAACATCAACGTGAAGAACGATGTCAGGCGATCCTAATGCGACAGCAAGGTCAACACGATTTTGTAAAAGCTCAACGGCCGCCTCTCGCTGCCATTGATGCTGTGAATGAATATCTTTGCGATTTTCATTTTCTAGATACGGTTTTTCAACTACGCGATTCACACCATTGGTCGCATGAACGGATTGCGTTCTAAGCCCCGCATTATCAATGCAATTTCTAATGAATTCTATCTCAGAGTTAGCGTACCAATAAGAGCTGCCTGAATCTGGATTCCAATTGATGTGTGTGAAGCCGGCTGACGCAATTAACCCTAGCGTGTTCTTTAAGCCCTCGTCGTACCAACGCGAATGACTTGGCCAATGCCATACTGTGATACATGTGTCCACGATCTATTCTCCTTTAAAGGCTATTAGTTTTCGGTCCCTTGCCAAGACTCAGTCGTTCGGCAAATAAAATAACAGCCATAGAGAATGCCATTATCAATACCGCATAAACAAGTGTAATGGCTGCTTGCTCTAGGTTTGTTGATTTGTCACTGTCTAGAATAGCTATGGAAATCGGCCGATTATTTACATTGTAGAGGAACGCAGATAAGGGATACTCCGTCAGAATCTCATTGAACGTGTAACCTGCCGCTAAAACAACCGTTGGAATCACCAGAGGCAGAATTACCCGCCGAAACCGATAAATCCCGTTAGCGCCCATTGATCGTGCGGCTTCCTCCAAGGACGGATCTATACCCATAAAGGCCGCTCTTAAAAATCGAACCATCAGTGGCAGAACATGAATCGTGTACGCGATCGGCAATATCAGGAATGTGCCCAGTAAAACTTGATTGGCTACAAGCGGATTGGCGGTGTCGAATGTAACGATAAGACCAATCGCCAATAAAACAGACGGGACAATCCAAGGAAGAAAAAATCCAATATCCAGCAATCGGGTTAACCAGTTGTTATATTTAACCATGATGGGGACAGCAAAAAGCGTTGCGCTAAGACCGATGACGATAGCAAGCAATCCCATCCGTATCGAATTAAAAAAAGGTCCTGTCGCAGTCCCACCTGAAAACACACTGGCGTAATTAGACAGCGTGAAAGAGGATGGAAATACTTCGGTTCCGATACTTTCAGCAGGCGCGAAGGAGAAAGCCATGATCAAGAACACCGGTAGGATATATACACCCGCGAGTAGATAGGCTATTCCATGGAGCACGATATTGGTGAGTGGGCTTTTAACGCGTTTTAGTTTAATTGGAACCGGGGTTTTGGATCCACCAACATACGATCCTTTTGCTTCGATCCATTGCATTAGCAAGATCATCGACATTATGAATAGTCCTAAAAATAATGCCAAAAAGGCTGCCATGTCAGGCCGCCCTAGAGAATTCAGAACAAGAATGATCTGGCTAATCATGACAAAATCGCGACCACCAATTATCTCAGGAACTGCGAACGAAACCGTCGACGTATATATCGTGAGAAGCATGACGGCAAAAAGCGTTGGCATAATAACGGGAAGAACAACTCGCCGAAGAATTGTGAATTCAGACGCACCTAGCGATCGTGCCGCTTCGACCGTTGAGTAGTCAACTCGACGCATCGCAGCCCTTAGAAAAAGATAATAGAAGCTAGTCAATAAAAACGTTTGAGAGTACAAAACGCCGTGTCCCCCAATGAACCAATCAGATTCAATTGCAGGGAAATAACGCTGCAATAATTGAGTCACAACACCTGCAGGGCCGTACGTAAATTTGTAGCCAGTCGCAGCGACGACACTGCCAAACACCAACGGAATAGCAAATGCAACTTTCAGAAATGTTCGTCCCTTGACATGAAAATACTCCAATACAGCGACCTGGAAAATTCCAACAATGCCAACGGTAACCGTGGTCGCCAATGTCATCCAAGCGGTGTTGAGTAAGGCTTTTTTTACACGACTGGACGCAGATAAGTCTGCTGTTATTTCAGCAAGACGAAACTCACCAGAAGAGAAAAAGGCCACCTGGAAGGTGGTAAGTAACGGCAACACTAAAAATGTGAACAGAAACCAAAGCAATAAAATGATTCCGCTGAAAAACGCGATTCGCTCTAATCGACCATTTTGTGTACTAGACGTGAAAGTCATTTCAAGTTATCACTGAATTGATGCCAACTATTGTTGCGAACACTGATTCTGACTTCATCGCCAACCTTCAATTGGGCTGGAAGGTCGTATCCAAACAAGGAGGCATGCAAAGTCTCGCCCTGTAGCGCGCACTCTAAATGGACCTGCGCACCCAAATGCTCAATCAGTGAAATAGTGGCCTTTTCGCCAATGTCGGATGCGGTGCTGATACTGATGTCTTCAGGCCGGACATAGACAGAACCGTCGAATTTATTCCCCGTCAGTCGCTCAACCAAATGGTGGGAAATGCGATTCGAGTCTCCGATGAATTCGCATACAAATGAGTTTGCAGGATTTGCATACAAGTCCTTTCCCGACCCGATTTGCTCTGTGATGCCATCGCGAAGAACCAGGACCCTGTCCGACAAAGACATCGCCTCCTCCTGATCGTGAGTCACAAAAAAGGCGGTAAAGCCGAACTCTGACTGCAGCCTTTTGATCTCCCGACGCATCGCAACACGAACCTTAGAGTCGAGGTTGGATAAAGGCTCATCAAACAGCAGCACTTTTGCGCCAGTAATGAGTGCACGTGCTATTGCTACGCGTTGCTGTTGTCCGCCTGACATTTCGGAAGGCTTTTTTTGTAGCTGCGCTGAAATTCCGCTAGCCTCTGCTATATCTTCGACGCGTGCCTTTATCTCGTTTTCTGGCGTTTTAGCAACCCGAAGCCCAAACGCAATATTTTCAAACGCGCTCATAGTCGGAAATAGCGCGTAATTTTGAAACACAATGCCCACGTCCCTACGCTCTGCCGGTTCGTTCGTCACATCACGACCGTCCAGGTGGATTGACCCATTCGCCGCTCCAATAAAACCTGCAATGGTGCGTAGTATCGTTGTCTTTCCGCAACCCGATGGTCCCAGTAGTGAAACAAACTCACCGGCCTTAACGTCTAAAGAGAAATTATGGATGACCCGTATATCGCCATAAGCGATGTCCAGCTGCTTCAACGATAAAATGATATCGCTCATGAATTTAACAATTTCCTAGGTGTAGAACGGCCGAGCAATGAAAGTGAGTTCATCGCCCGGCTTCGGGAGATGATTAGACTATTTGATTTCTAATTCTATTTTTTGGAGCCAGCTATCTAGTTTGGCAGCTACAACGTCCCAGTTGATTAGCTGCGGGTCCACCAATCCAGTTTGTTCCTGAACCTCTGCTGGAGACAATGCAATTGCGTCAGGATGTGCTGGCATTTGACCGAATTTTTCAGCGTAGGCCGCCATCACATCCGGAGCGCCGAACCAATCAACGAATTTTTTTGCGTCTTCAGCTTGATCCGACCCCGCCATGATTGCAATACCCTCTGCCACAAACGGTGTACCACCTTCGCTATTTACTAGAGTAGGT
Organism: uncultured Granulosicoccus sp.; assembly: GCA_938003775.1. Lineage (GTDB taxonomy): Bacteria > Pseudomonadota > Gammaproteobacteria > Granulosicoccales > Granulosicoccaceae > Granulosicoccus. The sequence goes on from CALKXZ010000073.1 coordinate 15,855, forward strand.
ACGTAACCCGCTTTAGCCGCCTCGCGAAAGGTACCGCCGAACCAGCTCAAATCAATGAAGGCATCGCCTTGCTTGAAAAGATTCACTTTATCGCCACCATTATTCACCGAAGCACTGTTGGCGTAAAAAGTGTTCATAAAATCCCAGCCTTCGTCGCTGACGTTACCGTCGGCATCGGCAAAGCGCATAAGCATGCCAGAGAGCAGTACCTGCGTTGTACCCCACTTAGTCGGTCCAAGAACGTACTTGCCTTTGAATTCAGGTTTAACCAAATCAAGCCAGCTTTTTGGTGCTGTTTCAGGTGTGAGTTTGTCGGGGTTGTAGGCTATAACAACAGGAGTTTGCCAAAACTTGTGGACCATACCGTCTCGGCCTTTATACACATTCGGAAGACCGTCCGCCCACACAGGGATATGCTTCTGGAACATCTCCTGAAACTTAAGCCGTGCCATGGCTGTGTCGTTTAGACCTAGAACGACATCTGCTTGCGGGTTATTTTTTTCAGCTTCCAAGCGGGAAAACAACTCTCCACCGCCAGCACGTAGGAATTCCACCTCATGACCGGCAGCTTCGGCTTGCTGTGAAATCCACGCAACATTTTCTTCCCCCTGAGGAGAATAGACGGTAATGCTGTCTGCTAATGTCGAACCTGAAGTCATGACAAACACCGCAGCCGTTAGGATAGTGTTAAGAATTTTTTTTTCAAACATTTGAGCACCTCCAGTTGAAATGAGCCTATGGCTCTCGAAAACATAAATCAGAGCGTGAACAATCAACGCAATCAATATATTACATTGTGTAATTTAATATAATGAGCTAACAATACCGACATGTCAAATGAAGGAGAGTCTTAAATTGAGGTCGTTGTCACTAAACGAACGTCGGTTGGTGGAGTTAGTGGCTGCTAATAGTCATATAGCCCGCATTGATCTGTCACGCCAAGCAGGTATGACAGGCGCTACAGTGACGCGCTTAATCGGTAGTTTGCTCGAACTCGGTGTCTTCAATGAAAAGGCGGCTCATAGCGGTGCCTCCGGTCAGCCAAAGCGAATGCTATCAATCAGTTCGAATAGCTTCTATTCGGCTGGGCTAACATTCTCGCTCAGTGAGATGGAGGTCGCAATTGTTGATTTTTCAGGGACGATACTGGCGAGCAAGACTCTAGCAATTCCAAAACGTTCCGCCGCATTTATTGCAAAAACAGCCCAAAAATATATCGCATCCATGAGACAAGACCTCGGTATACCTGAGGATCAATTTATCGGTGTTGGTTGCTCCATACCCGGAAATTTTGGACCTACTGAGAAGTCTTTAAAAGCCCACAAGCTTTTTCTAGAATTCGAAGATAAAGATAATCTGGATAATTTCGCGAACGCATTTGACGCACCCTTCTTTATGGAAAATGATGGATCGGCGGCTGCATTGGGTGAACATGTGTTTGGCCGGGAGGAAAGTGATGGAGCCTCGCTATTTCTTGTCCATATTGGTTATGGTCTTGGCGGTGGTGCGGTAGTCAACGGCAGTCTTTTTAGAGGCTCCTCTGGCAACGCGTGTTTACCGGGCGTGTTATTTCCCTATGACGTGCCTCGACCTACCGCAGAGGATTTGCTAGATCACTTGAACGGCAAAGGAGTTGCTATCACTGATATCAATCGGCTCAGTAAGTTGGATGATATACCGCATGCCATTCTTGTTGAGTGGATTGATAGAGCGGCAGATCAGCTACGCCATGCCATCAGAGTCATTAGTGGGCTTATTGATCCATCGTGCATCATCATTGGTGGCCGTTTGCCGATTGAAATAAATGAAATGCTGATACAAAACATCAATTCAAAGCCCATCGAGGGACCCTCCAGGGGTTTAGAAATTCCGCCAATACGTGGAACCCGATTGGGACCTCAGGCAGGCGCTGTGGGAGCGGCCTGCATACCGCTATTTAGTACCTTTTTTACTGGATCGTATTCCGACGCGGGTAGTAACTATCTCAATGGACGCCGAGCGTCCAGCTGAAACTCGATGCGCCCTGCCCTGCCGGCAATGCACATCGAGTTCAAGTAGTAGGGGTATATCTACTAAAGGAACGAATTGTCTTGCAAGTGTTACACTTTGCACTTCATGAAAGGCTTACCGAACAAAGGGTTTACCGAGTATTGAATCTCACATGGCACGGTCGCCTCTACCGACGCCTGCTATGCAAAACTATCTCTGATTAGGCCAGCGTGTTGCAGTTCAGTCCATAATTCACCGGGTAGCGGACGCTCGTACAGTGCAATGTTTCTGGTGAGGGATGAGCATTTGGACGTACCGATCAAAACAGATTTCACCAACTCGCTCAAAGCAGGAAATTGCAGTGCCGCCGCTGGAAGATCCACATTGTGATTGCGGCATATCGATTGGATATGCCTGACACGGTCCAGTATATCTGGAGAGGCTGGTTCATAGTCGTAGTAGGCTCCCTCTACTGGTCCAGTACCTAGAATACCGGAATTGAATATACCGCCAACTACCAAGCTTACTGCATGTTTCTTACACAAGCTTGCAAGAACTGGGAATGCAGATTGATCCAGTAGAGTGTAGCGTCCAGCAAGTAAAATTAAGTCCATCGGATGCGTTTGAATGAGTAATTCGCAAATCTCCACTTCATTAACGCCCAGCCCGATCGCTCGTACAACTTTTTGTTCTTTAAGTTGATTCAGCGCCTTGAATCCACTGTTTCCCAAATCGTTTAAATGATTGTCCGACTCTTCGCCGTGAGTCATTTTCCCAATGTCGTGAACGTAGAGAATGTCTATGGAATGCAGGCCGAGTCGTTGCAAACTGTCCTCGACTGAACGCATTATTCCATCGTAGGTGTAGTCAAAGTGCTGCGAGAATGGGAGAGGATTAATGAATCCATTCAGTGAGTTCCGATGAGTTCGGGAGGCTGTCAGTAACCGACCTACTTTCGTAGACAGTAGATATTCTTCAGCGTTTTTCTCACGTAGAAAATCCCCCAATCTTCGTTCGGCGCAACCTTGCCCGTAATGCGGGGCGGTATCGTAATACCGGATGCCTTGTTCCCAAGCAGTTTCTAGGACCAAACGTGCTTCTGCTTCGGACACAGGTTTGTACATGCCTGCAAGGGCGCTGGCACCAAATCCGATTTCTGGCAACCATGAGTGCGTCATTGAATACTGTTCTCCAGAATGATTGTAAATGGGTTCAACTTTGTAGTCGCTTAATGGTTAGACAAGAAGAACATCGGATAGCAGTGCTATTCAGTGGTGGAACACAAACTAAAAGCGGTCGCATGGTGGCTGTCACGGATTTGAAACGCGTGCTGATCGATCACAGGATTCCACAACCTGCTCTGCCAATTACTGGAAGAGCGACGACCTAAATTAAGCAACTCTTTTCCAAGTCCTCTCGACCGTGTTGGTTGACAAAAGGCTTTAAATAAACGAATATTAAATTACATTATGTAATTAATAGCTGAATTTAGCAACCGTTTCTTGAATATTCTAGGACAAGCACATGCACTCTTTGGTCGTTGATAAAGTGGGGGCGGTCAGTTTTGCAGAGCTGCCGGAGCCGCTGCTTGATGATGAGCACCTACTGCTAAAAGTCTCGCACGTCGGTCTGTGTGGGAGTGATCTCAATACCTTTCGCGGTACCAACCCGTTGGTCAGTTATCCCCGAGTTCCTGGTCATGAGATTGGAGGAACCATCATTGAACGCGGCGCGAATGTGCCCATAGAATTCGGTGTGGGCAAACAAGCTATAGTGATACCGTACACCGAGTGTGGTGCATGCAGCGCATGTAAAGTCGGTAGAACCAATGCGTGCCAATTTAATAAAACACTCGGTGTTCAACAAGACGGCGGGATGTGCAGTCGCATAAGCGTCCATCCAGATCGAATAATCCTAAACGAGACGCTCCCCTTGCCTCACAAGTCTCTTGTGGAGCCTCTGTCGGTTGGATTTCATGCCGTAAAACGTGGTGCGGTAACCAAGGAGGATACCGTGATAGTCCAAGGGGCTGGCGCCATCGGTGTCGGGGCTGTTATTGGTGCTCTAGCCAGGGGTGCCAAGGTCATTGTGTTGGAAGTGAGCGATGCGAAAAAGAACGATCTGGCTAAGCTTGGCGTTAACACCGTACTCAATCCGAAGACACATGATATAGCGCGTGAGGTCAACGCACTTACTGACGGGCATGGCGCAGATGTGGTCATAGAGGCTGTCGGGTTGGCTGATACTTTTCGTTCCGCTGTTGATTTGGTTTGTTTTGCTGGGCGTGTGGTGTATGTGGGCTATGCAAAGGATGAGGTCAGTTACAACACCTCATTGTTTAATCTCAAGGAGCTTGATATTCGTGGGTCACGAAATTCGACACGAAAGGATTTTCTCGCCGTTATAACTTTTCTCGAGGCACACCCACAGGTGGCAGAGATTATAATTTCCAAGATTGTTCCATGGGCAGAGGCGGACCAAGCATTCGTGTACTGGGAAAGTGTTCGCGACTCGATGTTTAAGATCATGGTAGAGCTGGAAAGTAGTGATGTCTCCTAGGCCAAATCCAACCAACATGGCAGATGCGTTTAGCCTTCAAGGCGAATTGGCACTGGTCACCGGAGGTGGAACCGGTATTGGTCTGGCGATCGCAAAATGTCTGCACCTGTGTGGCGCAAAAGTGATTTTAGCAGGACGTCGAATGGATGTTCTAAATGAGGCAGTGGCATCCATCGATGACAACTGCTTCGCTGAGCGTATTGACCTTTCGGACTTGGATTCACTGCAAACTATTGAGTCTGTTATTGCAGAGAAATATGGCTTTGTCAGTATTTTGGTGAACAACGCTGGTGTGACTTTGAAAAAACCGTTTGAGCACAGTGACATGAATGAATTCGATTCAGTGTTTGATGTTCACGTCAGAGGTGCTCTTGAGTTGTCCAGACATGTCATCAGCCGACAGACAGAACACGGCAGAGGGTCTGTCATCTTTATCTCCTCCATGACAGCCTACATAGGGCAACCATTAGTCATGGGGTATACCGTGTCTAAAACCGCCATTAATGGCGTCGTTCGTGGCCTTGCCGCAGAGTTTTCCGGAAGAGGTATCCGGGTTAACGGAGTAGCGCCAGGTTGGATTGACACTGAACTTTTTCGAAAGGCCACTGCTGGAGATATTCCTCGCCAACAAAAAATTATGAGCAGAATTCCAATAGGTGAATTGGGTAATCCTGCTGATATTGGTTGGGCCTGTGCGTATCTGGCCTCCCCTGCAGCAAGTTATGTCACCGGACAGGTGCTTCTTGTCGACGGCGGCGGTGCGACAGGCTTCTAGTACCAACCATTTTCATCAGTCATAAAGAGTCGTACGATTGGAATTTCTGCTTCTAGTTCTTAATATAGCCGGTGCGGCCACGCTACTGCTTTGGGCGGTACGCATGGTCAGAACCGGTTTTGAGCGCGTCAATGGCAATGCTTTTCGGCGTGCCATTCAACGATCCAATGCCAATCGGTTCAAAGCAGCCGGTGTCGGTTTATTGCTCGCGGTGTTGATGCAAAGTTCAACCGCTGTGGCGGTGCTGGCCACCGGGTTTGCTGCTTCTGGTGTAATCGGTTTAATCCCCGGCATGTCACTGCTACTCGGCGCTGACTTAGGCTCAGCACTCGTGGTACAGATACTCTCGTTCGATCTGTCCTGGTTAATGCCAATCCTGTTATTGGTAGGTGGCACACTGTTTTTAAAAGGCCGCTCCAGCCTCTTGCGTCAAACGGGAAGGATTATCCTTGGCGTCGGAGTCATTCTGTTGTCTCTCCAACTCATCAGTGACGCAACCGAGCCATTGCGGGACAGTGGTTTTATTGTCGTAACGATGAGTTACCTGTCAGAAGATCTGGTGGCATCGTTCCTGGTGGGCATCATAGTGACTTGGTTGTTGCACTCCAGTGTTGCTTCGGTTCTTTTGATCGTGGCGCTAGTCGGCCAACAAATCGTTCCACCGGCTGTTGGTGTTGCGCTGATACTTGGCACCAATTTGGGCGCAGGACTGATTGCCTACGGGCTTACCCGCAATCAAAACTCGGTCGGTAGACGGATACCGACGGGAAACCTTCTGTTTCGTAGTATTGCGGCCGTGCTTGCTTTAATTGCCATGAGATTCATAGAGTTGCCTGTGGCAGAAAATGCGATGCAGAGTGCTCGCTGGTTGGTGTTGTGTCACTTGGCTTTCAACGCAACATTGCTTGTGTTGTGCCTTCCGTTTGTCGGGTTGATGGGCTGGCTGACCAGCAGGTTGCTACCCAGTCCAGTGAGCGACGACAGGCAAGTGGATCCGCTGATGAACCGACATACAGCGTTGGATCGTGCAGTACTCGATACGCCCCAACTGGCACTGGCCAGCGCTACGCGCGAATGCTTACGCATGAGTGATGTTATTGAGCTGATGTTGGTACCCATCATGTCGCTTTACGATCACACTCAAAAATCGGCGACAAAGGATTTCAGTGAACTGGAACAACACGTCAATCGCTTACATTCCACCATCAAATTGTATCTGGCCGATCTGGACGATAAATTCATGACAGACCAGGATACGAAAAGAAAACTCGAGCTGACTAATTTTGCAATCAACATGGAAGCCGTTGGCGATCTCGTGTTCAAGAATTTGCTAAATTTAGCGCGCCGAAAAAACAGGGAATGTTTAACCTTCTCTACTCAGGGATGGAGCGAATTGACTGATCTGCACAAACAGGTTATTGCCAACATGCACCTAGCATTGAACGTTTTGGTCTCTGGGGATATTAGTTCAGCCCGTCAGCTTGTTGAAGAAAAGGACCGAATTCGGATGCAAGAAAGAAACAGTAACGAACAGCATCTTAGACGCCTGCAAACCGGTTCTGTTATCAGTATCGAAACCAGTGATATACATCTTGAGACACTGCGTGCCCTTCGACAAATCAATTCATTGTTTGCCTCTGGTGCCTACCCTATTCTGAGTCACAATGGCGAGTTACTCGATAGTCGCCTGACTCAACTGCACACACGTTAGCGCTAAGGTTGCCAACAAACACATTTTTACACTAATAGTATTTCTGCTTTGGATACCAATGAGTGAATTCACTCAGCACCCAAAAGATGATCGGTCGATGACGTCATTGTCGCCACTAATCTATTATGTTAAATCTAGAAACTCTGCATGCAGAAATTCATTGGCAGGTAACGGTGTTTACGCAAGAGATCAATTGCACTCGTTTGAGCACTGCGCAAATCTGTAGAAAGGTACGGCCATCATTCGTGACAAATCAGATACTTATTTAGATCAAGCGTCTGATTTTATTAAATAATAACTCAAGATTCGGAGTTCAATTCTGACGATATCAAGCAGACCACTCATGTTCAAGGCACATCGTGAATGCATCAAGCTGGAGTGCTTGTACAAGAAATCGTGACACTCGTTCATCGATTTTCGCCATAACATCACCAACAGTGCAATTGAGTTGCTGACGCATGGATTTCAAGGTTCCTGCTACAAGCGCTCTGAATACGCTCCACAACCTCGCGGCGTAGTTCAAACTATCAAACTGATCCTGTATTTGAGAGCGTACCTGCCCAACCGACAGTTCTGTTGATATCAGCTTTGCATCCACTAGCATCAGATAACGGATGGCGCACAGGTGGATAGAGGCGATGTGTGAGACAAAGCTGCGCGTTTGCTCCTGCAGGAATCCAAGATGCTGCTTCGCCTCTTTGAAGTACACTTCGATACTCCAGCGTAGCGCGTAGACCTGTAGCATTTTTGCACTGCTCAGTCGCACGTCAGTGCTCAGAAACAAGGCCCAGTCCTTGCGACTGGCTGTACGATCTTCCTTGTCGGTTATGCCTCGCACGAACAGTAGCTTCACAGCTTGATAATCTGGCTTTGCGTCCGATCCTTTCTCTGTCGACAAATCAATCTCTACCACTATTTCTACCACTTTCCAGGGCAGATCAGCAACCTGGCTCCATTGCTTTCGCACAGCACGCTTATAAAGCTCTTTGGCATCAAGCAATTTGTGCCCGTTACCGTGCTCAACACGGTATTTGGTTTTGCCTCTCTTCATCCGCACTATGGCTGTCATTCCAAGCCCCTTTGCGGAACGCATCATGTCTTTGTTACCAAACCAGGCGTCCGCTACCACGTAGGAGGCGCGAATGCCATGCCTGACAGCGCGGCGAATCATGCCTGTGGCCATCTGTACCTTGGTCTGACCCACCGCCTCGTCATAGCGCCGAGCGCCAGCACTTCGACCATCCTTGAATGGTTTTTCGACACCCTGAGTTCTGACTTGACTAATGGTTATCTGTGAATCCAGTGGCAGGAAAGCCTGCTCGGTGGATAATCCCAGCGTCAAGACCTGCTGCCCCATGACACTGGTATGGCTGACATGATCAAAATGAGACGATACCCCTTCCATTCGTTCGCCCTTGCGGGTTTTGATCGAATCATCGAGAACAAACGCGCAAGTCTCTGTCGTCTGCACCTTATGCTCAGCGAACACCTTGGCTGCCAACCCCAGATTCAACTCACGCCAATTGATATCCTCACGCTTGAGTAGATCGTACATCACATCCTTCTTGGCCTGACTGAATAGTCCCAGTGCCTTGCTGGTGAACATGCTGATTGACGACACGTTGAGCCGACGCCAAATCAGCAACAGATACAGCACCTCCGAGGCCTGCGTCCCTGTACGCTTATGCAGACCGGCCTTGTTTATCAGTCCGTTGATGCCAAGACGTCTCCAGCCATCAGCAAACACGTTGTCTATGAATGTCACGGGATCACTTAACAAGTCCGCAACAAGCGGTGGCAAAAGAGTGTGTTTTGTAGCATTATTCATAGCAAGCCTTGGGCGAGTTTTGATGTGGGTATTGGTCTACACACATTTTAACAAGCACAAGGCTTTTTACGTTGTTCTATCAATGCGTTACTGCATAATTGTCACGCAATTTGAACTCCGAAACTTGAGTGACTAAGATATCCCTAGACGATACCAAATCGATGCAGACTGTCCTACCAGGTCTGCGAAAAGGCGGTTCACAAACTACTGAACTACCGATAGGGTTTGATATAAAACCTTGCCAGCAACACTAATCTTCTTCGCTTTTCTTGTGGTCAATGACTGGTTCAATATACAAGTTCAAACCCATCTCTTTTTTCAGCAATCCAACCGCCGTTTCAGTTGCCAGCACCATCATGCGGTTTGAGCTATTCGAAGTTTGTATGTCGATGCCCGGTATTGCTTGGACTTTTTTGGGCCAATCTGGGTCAATCTCCTGCCGTTTTTCTCTTCTCACAGCAATAACGTAGCGAGACATATCGTCTGCTTCTGGCTGGACATGCGTTGAGTCGTCTGGCTGAGACATACAGCCAGACAATAACATGAACACTAGGCTACAAACGAATCCAAGAGATGGCGTCCTCGTTAGTTTCAATTCACTATCCTGTCGTTCTACTCAACTTACGCAAAACACACTGATCCTAGTGTTGGTACACCTCGGCCCTGAAAATCTGAGTCGAGCCCAATATCACGGCAGGCGTCTCTTAGAATCTTACGTGCCATTGCTGCTCGAGTTTCGTCTCGCGGTAAATTTTTGTAATCGGTAGACTCACTGAGCATTGCTGCTAAAGCACCGCAAGCTAATGGACTGGACATTGAAGTGCCACTCATGACAGCGTAAGGGCTCTTTAAACCAAAACGCTCAGGCACGGTGGATATAATGCCCGCTCCGGGCGCAGCTGCGGTAATTTCAGGGCCGAAACAACTGAAATTAGCCAGAAAAAGATTCTCTTCCCCAAACATTTCTGGAAACTGGGGGAGTCGTGTTGCTGCTAATGATCCATCGGGTCCCCACCCTTCAACTCCCAGGGCGGATATGGCAACAGTTTCTGGAAACGCCGCTGGGAACTCCACGGGGCCGGAGCTATTAGCTGCCGCACAAATACACAATGTGCCACGCTCAAACGCATCAATTATCGCATCGCGTTCAATGTTGGACGGTGTAGGAGAGCCGAGACTCAAGTTGATCAAATCAACACCACGTGCACGTGATAGTTCGTCGATTGCATCGGCTATGTCCAATTGATTAGCACCACTTCCTGGGGGGAACACACGTGCCGAGAATAATTTACAACCAGGTGCTATCCCAATAAATTGGCCTTTCTTGTTTGGGATCGCACCAATGGAGCCAGTGACATGCGATCCATGTGAGTCAACATCAGCGCCACCATCCGGATCAAACTGGCCATCGATAAAGGAGCCAACATCTATCACATGTTCCAAGCATGGGTGTGGGCCAGTACCAGTATCTATCACGCCCACATCGATACCCTTGCCTCGAGATTTACTCGGCCTCTCGGCACCAAGTATCTCGTGCCACCAAGCAATTGGTCCAGTTTTAGGCAGCGCCGGACAGTCAATGGTCATTGAAGACGATGGAGCCCGGACCACGACACTCCAGAAGTCTCCCGCAGGCACCACAATGGCGGCTGCAGGCGTAAAGAAACTCGGAAAGGAAAACTTTGCTATTCCGTTCGTTTTGGTGGTTTCAGTAAGACGGCGTGACATATTCCCCGAACCTCGGAGAAACACGATGACTTCAGCACCGTGCAAAGCGGCGGTTTTTCCACGAACTTTAATGGTTAATTTAGAATCGCCCGCCGCCACAGGAGCTGACATCCAACTTCGATCGGAATGCATAAAGTCCATTGGAGATACGACGGTTGAGTAGTGCAAAATCTCCGGCTCGATGATGACATCATTCGACACTGAGTTGGCAATAGACGCTATCTCATCAGGATCTGCATTGAATATCATGCTGCGGCGAGCATGAGGGTCACTCGGATTAGTATCCGTTAGAACATCTGCACCAGGCTTGATCAAAGCAATCGCTGCAGACAAGGCGCCTCTGGAAATTTCCTTCTCGGTTTCCTTGAACTTACCTGATCGTTTGTTTGACATAACATACCGAGCCATAATTCTTTCCTCCATCTAAAAAATCAAAACGATTAAAGCGTTAGTCAGTTAATTGAATTCCCCGTGTGCGTCTATAAGGGTAATTTGTACATTCACTCTGTGCCTGCAGAGCCAAAGTGATTGCATCAACCAACCCAATCGCTCGTTTGCAGGCTGCGAATAGGCACCATAAACGCTAATACCACGTTCCGCTATCACTCATATGGGTGATCAATGGTTGGTACCAGATGATCTTGTTAAACACATTGTATTTGCCCACAGGTTTTTTTAGCGGGTATGCGCTTCACTTTTACCAGCGATATTGAGTCATAGTTGTGGTTAACAGCGTCAAACTCATTGATTAATACCACCACCGATTCCAATTCAGCAGACGGCACCGCCACTGCTATCAGAATGCTGGTACCAATGGTATTGGGTCGAAATACTGGACGAACTCGGCTGACAGTACTATTGGCACAATAGGCAGATAAATGCTTCAAGACACTGACGACAATCGTACCTAATTCCTTGGATATAACGTCAAAAGGTCGACTCACCAATGGCAAGTTGCGTTGCCAGTCGTTTTTCAAGCGGTTCTGTATTGTGTCGAGAAGTCTAGGTAGTGCAATCCTTTGATCACATGGCAGTTGACGGTTCAGGTCTGGGAATCTCATAATGACCTTCACTGGAGGTACCTAAATGATGAGACACACAACCATACTGTTAGCAATCACTCTAATTTTTGCAGGGTGCGCAACCCATTCACCCGCGAATATCGAACCAGAACTGGATGCCGGACCTGCTCCGGCAGGCACTTTTCGTGTGGTAACAGTGCAACTCAAGTCGTCGCAAGTTGGTGACTTTACTGTCATTAACCAACTTATACAAAAGGCCGCTAATGCTGGTGCACAGTTAGTTGTTTTACCTGAGTCATCAGTGCACGGATGGTTGAACCCGAACGTCTTCACTGATGCAGAACCAATTCCTGGTACAGCTAGCACACAGTTTTCAGCCATGGCTCGAAACAATAATGTCTGGATTGCAGCAGGACTGGCTGAACAAGGCGCTAGTATCAACAATGGCACTCATTACGCATTTGACTCTGGAATTCTAATCGATCCAACGGGTGAAATAATCATCCACCACAGAAAGTATCAAGTATTAAAAAATGCGTTTGCATCGTGTCCACAAGGGTTTGACAACTGTCAATACTCCCAAGGACCATTATCGGACATTACTGTGGTCAATACACCATTTGGAAGAACGGCGCTGCTGGTTTGCGCAGACGCCTATACGTGGGACACAACAGCACTGGCAAAATTGAAAGCGTTAAAACCGCAGACCGTCATCGTGCCATGGGGCGTTGGTGCGGCTACCCAGAATGAGTGTGGAAATGATGGGTTTAATGCAACGACCTACTCAGCAGCGGCTGCCAGCTTCCTCGGCTCTGCATACGTTGTTGGTGCAAATGCGGTAGGGGTTCGCCCGTACGGTAGATTTCGACCTGCTGTTTATTGTGGCAATAGCGGCTATGCAAATCCAGACGGGACGGTCGGAGGAGAAACAGATACGATGCAGCAATTCGGACTCTTCGACATTCCACTACCCAGTGCCAATTAATACCCTCGACTCACACATTGCCTCGGTACGAGCCTGCACGCTGTGCGCTAATGAACTCAAAGCCGGGGTGCGACCCGTTCTGCAAGCGCACTCTGACGCACGCGTGTTAATTGCCGGTCAAGCACCTGGCTCGAAAGTGCACGCCAGCGGTATACCGTTCGATGATGCAAGTGGAAAGCGGTTACGGGAGTGGATGGGAATAGATCAGGACACCTTTTATGACAAAACTCAGATAGCAATTCTGCCTATGGGTTTCTGCTACCCGGGCAAGGGTAAATCCGGAGATCTCCCGCCAAGGCCTGTGTGCGCAGAGACCTGGCGCGACAAACTGCTCAATGCACTGCCTAACATTACTCTCGTTTTAGTCATCGGGCAGTACGCTCAAGCCTGGCATCTACCGGCACAGCATGCCACGCTCACAGAAACAGTGCGCGCCTGGGCAAGCTATGACCACGGCCTGATGCCGCTGCCTCACCCGAGTCCTCGTAACAATATCTGGCTGAAAAAAAATTCGTGGTTCGAGCGAGACGTGATACCCGCACTCCAACAGCGTGTTAAAACGGCACTTCACTGATCGGTTGCAGTATCATCACTGCTGACGCTTTCACCATTCACACACCCGATCAGCACGCGCATGAAAACCTACAAAGTGGTGTTGAAAAACCGCAAAAACCTCACTTTTGAGGTCGCGGAAGATCAATCCATCATCGATGCCGTAGAGGCCACTGGGTACGTCCTGCCTATCGCCTGCCGCTACGGTGGTTGCATCACTTGCGCTGCCAGATTACTGGAGGGCAAAGTACGTCAGCCCAATGCGACGGCCATCAACAGCCGCCAGTCCAAGGCAGGATACATCCTGCTTTGTGTCGCACGCGCCAAGAGCGATCTAGTGCTTGAAGTTGGTGTGGAGAGTCACGGCCAGCTTTATTCGAATCCGTTTGCAGTGGCTGCAAACAAACGCTTTGTGGGCAACACGGGTAGTGACTAATATGCATTCACTTGCCAGGATGCCAGCCATTTCCATGGCAGACGTCAAACGTCAGTTCGACAGCAAAACCCTGGCTCGCGCCAAGGCGATCACACAGACCGATGCCATTCTCTCGATTGGCTGGAACAGTGGTGAAGAACAATTAATCGGTGTTGTTGATGGCACGGCCTACGAACCGTACTTTGTGTCTATTTACATTGATCAGGGCTGGTTCGAGACCGATTGCAGCTGCCCGGTTGGTATTGACTGTAAGCATGCAGCAGCGTGTCTGATCTACGCGTCTCGACTAACAACATCCGCTTCACATACAAAGTCGCACCCGAATTCTGCAGTAGTGCAGCAGATTCAAGACAGGGATGAATTAGAAATCTGGATGGACCAATTAATTGCGGCGGCAGAAAGCGACCCTGCCATGCGCCAGCCATCAGCTGTCAATGGCTATGAAGAGGGATTGCTGTATACGCTGGAGCTACATCTGAACGAGGTTAACCGCTGTACAGGTATCGACTTACAGATGCACAGCGCCAAGCGATTGAAAAGTGGCGCTCTGAAACGCGGCCGAATGTACAAAATCAGTCTGTACGGAAATAGCTACAGCGCCAATACCACCCGCGCCGATGATGCATTGGTTGATCTGGTGCGCATCATGGTTCTGGGCGCAGGTGCATCCCGAACACTCGAATTGCCGCCACCTTATGAATTGAGCGGTACGTTAGGCGCTACCATCCTGCAATCATTGGTGTTAAATGGTTGTACGTATCTGGGTGGCCAGCTTGACACACCATTAACGCATGGCAAGCCTAGAGAGCTATCAATTAGCTGGGAGCACAGTGCGAACTCGACAGACCTATTATTGAAGCCCCGCGTACAAAGTAGCAGTGATTCAGAGGACACAAGCACCTGGCACATCATTCCCACCCATCCACCCTGGTATATCGACTATAACGCCCACCAGGCCGGGCAGCTCATTACGGATATAGCACCAAACCTTTTACCCCTTCTGCTCGATGCACCGACAGTACCGGCGGACTCTGCGCTAACCCTGGCCAATGAACTGAGCCTGGCCTTACCCAATAAGACTGTACCGCTGCCCGCTGAACCCACTGTCACAACGCTTGTTGATTCGTTAGAGCCTTGTGTGCAAGTGCGCTCAATTGATGACTCACCGGACATTAATAACTGGGTGGTTGCGTGTTCGATGAAATACGGTGATCACTATCTTAGCTTCGACCCGCAAGAGCTCGAGTCTCGCACACACGTCGTTGACGAACACGAAAAGCCTGTCGTCATAGTGCGCGAATACGAGCACGAGTATCAGTACTACCAGCGCTTTCGAACTATTCTGCCGCAGTTTGAACCGTGCCACGCGCGTGACCCCAATCGTTTTGGGCTGGCCGATTATCAACCTGTACTGCGTGACCCAGCTAATCGTCTAGCAGCCTTCGAGCAACTGTTCAGTGTCATTGACCAATTGCGTCAAACTGGCTTTAGTGTCGATGTACGTAAACCTGTTGGTGTTGAGGTAGAGGCGGTCGAGCGGCTCTCCGCCTCGCTCCACAGCAGTGATGCTGGTTGGTTTGAATTGGGACTGGTGCTTGAGCACAAGGGACATCGCTACCAGCTCATGCCATTGGTTATTAATTGGCTGGAACGCACAGGAGGTCACTCACCATTGCGCTGGCAAGGCAAGGACGGTAGTTGGCTCGAGGCACCCGAACAGATGCTCAAGCCGGTTATGGATACGCTGCAGGAATTGCTCGACGACAGCCAATCAGGCAGTACGCTGAAAGTGCCACGCGCAAGGGCATTATCACTGTCGCACCTGCGCGATGAACTCACTGAATCGGATATCGACAATGAGTGGCAAGATGACGATCAATTGTTTGAGCTGGCTGAGCGATTGCGCGCGTTTGAAAACCTGGAAGTCTCTAGCCTGAGCAACGCTAAACCACCCAAGAACCTCAATGCTGAATTACGCCCTTATCAATCACTGGGTATGGGATGGTTAAACTTTTTAGCTGGCGCGCAGTTGAACGGTATTCTGGCCGATGACATGGGGCTTGGTAAGACAGTACAAACGCTAGCTCACCTGCAATCGCTGGTCGACCTAACCGCCAAACGACACAAAAAAAACCGTAACGGTCCTTTTCTTATCGTCGCGCCAACCAGTCTACTGGGGAACTGGAAGCGCGAAGCGGAACGATTCACCCCGAACTTACCGGTGCGCATCTGGCATGGCAGCGATCGTCATGAGCACCCACTGGCTGATGAGACAGCGGTGATCGTAGTGACCAGCTACGCACTGGCGCTACGCGATCATGAGCAGCTCGATCAGCATGGTTTTACCTTAGTGGTACTCGATGAAGCACAGACCATTAAAAACCCCGGTGCCAAGATCACCCAATCGCTGAAGAGCCTGTCTATTGAGCGCCGCTTGTGCTTGACGGGTACACCGCTTGAGAATCATCTTGGCGAACTCTGGTCGCTGTTCGACTTCCTGATGCCGGGTATGCTCGGTACTCAAAAGCGTTTCACACAGCATTTTCGAACACCCATTGAAAAGCACGGTAACAACTACCGACAGCAACGACTGAATGCAGTTGTACAACCTTTCATGCTACGCAGGCGTAAGGAGCAGGTAGCGGCAGAACTGCCGGAGAAGACTGAAATCATTCGCGAGGTGGTCCTGGGTGGGGCGCAGGCTCAGCTGTACGAGAGCATCCGTCTGGCCATGCAGGCACGAGTTAAGAAGCTGTTGAAGCAACGGGGCCTGGCCCGCAGCCATATTGAAATGCTCGATGCCCTGCTCAAGCTGCGTCAAACCTGTTGTCATCCGCAGCTGGTTAAGGTACCTGCTGCGCGTCGTGTCAAGGAATCGGCCAAGACGCTGCATGCACTGGAAATGATTGAGGAACTGATTGAAGAAGGGCGCAAGATTTTGTTGTTTTCACAGTTCACCGAAATGCTCGGACTGCTGGAAGTGGCGCTCAAAGAACGCAACATAGCCTTCGTCAAACTCACCGGTCGAACACGTAAACGCGATGTGGTCATCGATGCTTTTCAACACGGTGAAGTACCGCTGTTTCTGATTAGCCTCAAAGCCGGTGGCACCGGATTAAATCTGACCGCTGCAGATACAGTCATCCACTATGATCCGTGGTGGAATCCAGCCGTTGAGCGCCAAGCCACTGATCGCACGCACAGAATCGGGCAGGATAAACCGGTATTCGTCTACAAACTGGTTGCTAAGGATACGGTGGAGGAGAAGATTGTCGCTATGCAGGCGCGCAAGCAGGCGCTAGCCGATGCTACTGTGGAACGAGACAACGCACAGACGGTCAGTTCACTGTCTGCCGAGGATATGCTGTCGCTGTTTGCGGCAGACTGAACGCAGCCTGCAGGCTACCCGTTAAACAAACCATTGTCGGTCAATTTCATATGACTTAGCGAATGATCCGCATGTGTCATGCGATGATCGTTCATCTTGGATAACAGCCTGCTTATGGTGGATTGATGCAAGTCCTGCTCTGCCAGGTTCTGCGTTTCATCCGGATCTGCCATCAGGTCATATAACAAGGGCGATATACCCCCATTGAAATGCACATACTTGTATTGTGAATCGCGCAGTACCGCAAAATTTGCGTGATTGAAAGGCAGGTCCCAGGCCCGTTGAAAGCACGTGGGGACGTCCGGCTCACCCAACTCGGCTTCAACAAAGATATGGTCACGCCACTGCGGTGGTGTTGCACCTTGCATCAGAGGCAACAAAGACCGACCATCGTAAGCGGGGTTAGGAGCCGCGTTTGTCCAATCCGCGAGCGTAGGCGCGATATCCACCGACTCGGTCAGGGCATCAACTACCCGGCCGAAGCTCTCCGGTGAGCGTGGATTGCGAATAATCAACGGTATTTTTAAGGCTGCATCCTGTGGACAAACCTTACCCCACAGGTACTGATCTCCCAGCATCTCACCATGATCAGCGGTCACGACTATCAATGTGTCATCGTATTGCCCACTGCTGCGTAGGTAATTAAGCAATCGACCAATATGATGATCCACCTCTGCGGCCAAACCCAGATAAACCGCGCGCAACTCGTCGGTATGTTGATCACTGAGATGTTGTAACTCACCATTAAACCCACGGTACAAACCCGTGTTTGATGGCTCATTAAAGTACACGTTAAAAAATGCGTGTGAGCGACGCAGATCATTGAATGATTTATTGCGTACCGGTTTCGGTAGTAGCTCGGGTGCATACATTGTGTTGTACGGTTCTGGAGCAACCAATGGCGGATGAGGCCTGATGTATGTCACCAGAGAAAACCACGGTTCTGATTCTCGAACCGACAGCGTCTCAATAGTGCGCTCAGTCAGAAAGGCGGTATCACTGTGGTGATTCGCATAGCGCGCCGGTGAGCGGATAGGCGATCCATTCGGATCACTCTCAGTGGCCGTACGCCTGTCCAGCTCAGGCTTGTACAGGTCCCAATAATTATCCGGCACCGCGTAGCCGTGCGACTTCAGATAACCCACCCATGAGCCCGGTGTCTCCAGACGTAGCCTCAGCATCTCGGCAAATCCGGGGGCCAGACCTTCGTAGTTTTTCAGATCCGGATCGTTCGCGTGCAAACCAGATGGATCCGTACTGACATCGGTATAGCCAAACAACATCGGTTCCAAGCCTGCACTGCGAAGCTGGGTGCCAACTGTTCGATGGTGATTAGCCAGTGGCGTACCGTTTCGTACCGACCGATGATTCATCGCATACAGGCCAGTCAACAAGCTGGCTCTTGAAGGACCACACGGTGTGGTCACCGTGTAGTGCTCTTTAAAATAGGTCGCCTCATTGATTAGCGCCGTTAGATTAGGCATTGGTGCAGCCTGTGCCAGGCCACCTACAACGCAATCAGCGCGGAGTTGGTCAATGACAATGAGTAACACCTTTTCGGCCACGCTAGTGCTCCCAAATGCTCAATACATGCAAACGGTGCTTGCGCAACAACGTGCTACACACACCGATGTCAGACTTGGTCAGCATGTGCTTACTGTTCAGCCAGTTCTTGCCAACGGTGGCAGGCAACGTCATGCTCCATACCCAGGTGGTCCAGCTTCGGTTCCTGTTGCTTACAGATGTCAATGGCATGCGGGCAACGCGTGTGAAATTTACAACCCGGTGGTGGATTAGTTGGCGACGGAATTTCACCTTCCAGTTTTTGAACATTGCCACGGTGGTCTGGGTCCAGCGAAGGAATAGCAGACATCAACGCCTTAGTGTAGGGATGCCGTGGTGATTTGAATAATTCCCGCGTGGGCGCTGTCTCTACCAATCGTCCCAGATACATAACCGCGACGTGATCGCAAATGTGAGCCACTACCGATAGATCATGGCTAATGAACAAATAGGTCAGGTCCAGTTCCTGTTGTAGGACTTTAAGCAAATTCAGTATATCGGCCTGAATGGATACATCCAGTGCAGCCACACTTTCATCGGCCACCACAAAGCGTGGATTAGAAACCAGGGCTCTGGCAATGGAGATGCGCTGGCGCTGACCACCGGAGAAGGCATGTGGGAATCGGCGCAGATGCTCTAAGTTCAAACGGCACTTGGCAGCAATGCTGCGTACGCGTTCATCGGTTTGTTCACGCGTCTGGGTAACGCCCATAACTTCAAGCGGTTCTGCAATGATATCGCGCACCGTCATACGCGGGCTTAACGCGGCATAGGGGTCCTGAAAGATAAGCTGTGCACGCTTACGGTATTCAACCAAATCAGTCTTAGGCAAATCAACCAAGTTATAGTCCACCTCACCATCAGCGTAGCGGATACTGCCACTGGAGATGGGTGCGGCGCGCAGCATGGCACGACCGAGCGTGGTCTTACCCGACCCGCTTTCACCAACAAGACCAAAGAACGACCCTTTTGGAATAGCCAGCGTTACATCATCCACCGCACTGAGCATCTGTCGTTTGCGCAAAAATCCGCCACCAATTGTAAACTGTACGGACAACTGGTCAGCTGTAATCAGTGATGCGGTACTCACAGTACTCACGAGGCCTCTCGCTGATCAGCCGTGACAAAACAGGCTGCAATTTGCCCTGCTCTGAACGACTCGTATTGGGGAACAGATGCGCGACACCGATCTTCGACTAATGGGCAACGCGTATGAAAGACGCATCCACTGGGGCGTTCTAATGGACTGGGTATATCCCCTGGTATGGGTGTTAATGGCGTATCCAGATCCTCAAGCTTTGGCAATGCGTTGAGCAGCCCACGCGTATAAGGATGCGCCGGATGACGAATGACATCGCGCACTGGTCCCTGCTCTACCAACTTACCCAGGTACATGACGGCAACCTTGTCAGCAGTTTGCGCGATAACGCCCAGATCGTGTGTTATAAAAATAATACCCATTCCAAACTCACTGATTAGATCCTTCATCAGGTCAATCACCTGCGCTTGGATAGTGACATCCAGCGCCGTGGTGGGTTCGTCAGCGATTAACAAGCTGGGACGCGTCGAGAGCGCCATGGCAATCATGGCCCGTTGGCGCATACCACCAGAGAGTTCAAACGCGTACTGACGAAATCGTTTGGGTGCATCGGATATACCCACTCTGTCCAGCATCTCAATGGAAATTTCGGCCGCTGTTTTTTTGTTGATGTTTTTATGCAATACGAGTTGTTCCACCATCTGATCGCCAATCGAGATGGCCGGTGCAAAGCTTGCCATGGGTTCCTGGAAGATCATCGACACGGCACCACCGCGAATCAGTTGTAAATCTTTGCCTGACTTCAACGACAGCACATCTATCTTGCGCTGATCCAGATCCAGCTCAATACGGCTCTCAGGACCATAGACCGCGTTTTCTGGATTTAACTTCATTAAGGCTTTGGCAGTAACCGACTTGCCCGAACCAGACTCTCCGACCAGACCCAGTACCTCACCGGCATTGAGATCAAAGGAGACGTCATCAACAGCGGTGATCAGTCCCTCATCGGTGTTGAACTGCAGGGTTAGGTTCTGAACGCTCAGC
>CALKXZ010000074.1 GCA_938003775.1 uncultured Granulosicoccus sp.
GGGCGGTGAATCACTGCGCGGGCAATCGCCACGCGCTGTTGCTCTCCACCGGATAACCGATCCGGGTATTCATCACCCCGATCAGGTAAACCCACAGCCTCCAGTATGTGCGCCAAACGGATCGATTGCTCCCGAGCTGGGACACCTGCCAGCGCCAGTGGTAAGGCAATATTGTCGCGTACATTCAGCGTCGGTATTAGGTTGAATGCTTGATAGATAAATCCGATTTCACGACCTCGAAGCTGCGTGCGTTGGCGATCCGATAACCGGCTCATGGCGTGACCGTGCAGCCAAATATCACCGTGCTTGATAGGCTCAAGCCCGCTAATCAGATTAAGCAGTGTGGATTTGCCGGAGCCACTTCGCCCGATCAGCGCAATACTGGTTCCGGTTTCAACCTCCAGCGACACATTATCCAGAATCGGGATATTCTGGCTACCGGCCGTGTAGCTGTGACTCAGCCCGCGAACACTGATAGCGGCTGATGACGATTTATGGTCCACGCGCGCGACTCTCGCGTTAG
The DNA here is from genome assembly GCA_938003775.1 of uncultured Granulosicoccus sp. Taxonomy (GTDB): domain Bacteria; phylum Pseudomonadota; class Gammaproteobacteria; order Granulosicoccales; family Granulosicoccaceae; genus Granulosicoccus. The sequence continues at coordinate 524 of CALKXZ010000074.1, forward strand.
GCGGGTGTTTGTTTAGCGAATCGTTTCAGGGTTTCCCACAGTGCTGCAGCATCCGCCTTACCCAGCATTTTGACAAAATGTTTCGGATGCACATAGGCTAGATCGTGCAGTGTTTTGGCGTGATAACGTTGCGTTAGAGTGTCCAGAGCGGCCTCGGGCACACAGTCGTCCAGACCGGTGTCTAAGAACGCTGGGTTCCAGCCCACCCGGTTATAGAACGCCATGACGCCCTCGGTACGGGCTATGGCAATTCCTTGCAGCGGCGGTGGCAATGATTCGAAAAACGTACCGGACATAACGTCCAGATCGAAGTCGACATCAGCGGTGGCAGTGGGTTTGATCCGTCCGATACTGTTGAATACGTCCAGTTTGATCCGACGCTCCAACACCTCAGGGGCGGAGGGGCTGACCAGCTTGGCAGCGTGACGAATGGGATCTGGGATGGTTGTATTCATAGAGATCAGTAGATCTGTCTGGACAGGATATGAGTAGTATACGAACACACCGCGATGAGACAACGCCTGTGTGCTTGAAAACCCTCGCACAACAGGCATTATCGCGATATTGACGCTAGGCTTCAGTTTGGCGCGTCAGTTGACAGTACCCGACAATACAGTCTCATTGAACATGAACAACCCATTAATTAGCGTAACTACCTGATGAATCTGACAACCTGAGCCAGAGCATATGGAGCGGTCGACTACTGGCATTTTCTACACAACCCTGCAAAGGCGGCTGCATTGGCTGGTTCTGCTGATGCTGATCGCTCAGTACCTGTTGCAGGTGCCTATGCGTGCGGCGATGGCGGCTATTGAGTCCCAGGAAACGCTGACGTTATTCCAGTATCTGGTTGCCACCGTCCATACTGGGAATGGCATCAGCATTGCCGCCATCATGATCTGGCGTTGGCAGTTACGCCGCAGAGCGGTTCCGTTGGCAGGCGGCAATTTGACGCCCCGGCGTGAAAAACTGGTGCGTGTGCATCATGTCAGTTTGTACGTGACGGTGCTGGGCATGATGGTGACCGGTGCGCTACATTATTATGTTGGCATTGAAGCTGCCGGTCAGTGGCATGAATGGGGCAAGTGGTTATTGCTTGTTCTGGTTGGTGTGCACATTGCTGGGGCTCTGTCACATGGCGTTCGGCATGGGGCTCATCATGAGGCTCCTGGAGTTCGTAGTGACACGGTTTTACAACGCATGATGGGGCGCGACAGTTTGCGCTGATACAATAGTGGGCTAAGGCCGGGCGGCTGCCGGTCGCTGAATACAAGAATTTGGGCGTTTTTACGCCAACGGAGAAAAGCGTTATGAGTGGTGCCACCGATAGCGGCATGGTGAAAACAATGGGTTATGTCCTTGCGGCACTCGCCGTACTGGCTTTTGCCTGCGTCACGGCCGCCCGTTTGTTGGGTGTCGGTAACGAGGATTTTTCCGACCCCTTGAAACGCAACGCGCTCATTCAGCGTATTCAACCAGTTGCCAGTGTTCGCATCTCAACAGACGATCTGCCCGCAGCGGAGGCACCTCAGGAAGTCATGGCTGTCGCCAGTGCGCCCAAGAGTGCTGAGGAACTGGCTGGTGGCGTGTGTGCCAGCTGTCATGCGCAAGGTGTGGCTGGTGCCCCCAAAATTGGTGATGAAACAGAATGGGCCGTGCGGCGTGAGGCTGGGCTTGATGCGCTGATCGCAAGTGTTGTCAACGGCAAAGGCAATATGCCCGCCGGCGGCGGCAGTGCTTATTCTGCCGATGAAATTAAACTGGCTGTTCAGTACATGGCTGGTTTTGACGTTGATGACTCGGCTGCAGCAGCTGAGGCGTCAACTGAGGTAGCAAGCACCGATGAGGCCGCGTCCACGGGCAGTGATGAAGCGGCTGCAGCTCCTGTAACTGGGGTAGTCGCAGCAGCGGTAGTGGGTCAGGTGCCCGACGGTTTGACCGACAACATAAAAGCTAGTGTTGACGGTGTGTGTGCCGGATGCCACATTTCAGGGGTGGGAAATGCTCCTAAGCTGGGTGACACGGAAGCCTGGCAACTGCGCGCCGATAAGGGTATGGAGGCGCTTACGTCATCCGTGATCAACGGTTTGAATGTCATGCCTGCGCGCGGCGGTTCAACATTGAGCGACGAGGAAATTCCTATCGCTATTCAATACCTGATGAGCAAGTAAAGGCACTGTCGATACTCCCCCATGGCTCAAATAATTGAATTTGTTGGTAACCATACGCTGTTATTTGTTGCGTTTTTCGTCACACTTGGCATGCTCGTCTATACCGAATACATGCGTCTTTCCTCGGCCAACACAGCGCTGTCGCCGTACGACGCAACACAGAAAATGAATGGCGGGGAAGCCATTTTTTTGGACGTGCGTGACGATGCCGAGTACAAATCCGGTCACCTACTCAATGCGCGTAGTATGCCGGTGAACAAGCTGGCTGAGCGCTTGCACGAGATCGAAAAATTCAAAGAAAAAGAGATCGTTATCTATTGTGACAACGGTATGCGTACCTCTAGAGCTATCAGCAAGCTAAAGAAAAGCGGTTTTACCAAGCTTCACTCTTTGGCTGGTGGTCTGGTGGCTTGGGAAAAAGCCAGTTTGCCCACAGTGTCTAAATGACGGTTACAACTGGCGGCGGAACTTGCCGTCGCTGGCGGACTCGTATCCCGACATTCTTCCATTGAGGCGATGCGCGACACGCAAGGTGTCCGGCCTTGACCCTGACTTGAGCACTACTGACCTGACGGCAGCACAAAGCTTATGAGTGAAACCACTGACCCCACAACCGATGATGCACAATCGGCAACGGGCATTGTTATGTACGAATCCAACTGGTGTGGATATTGTCGAGCGGCCCGGCGAATGCTTGACAGTAAGGGCTGGCAATACGAAAGCCGGTTGGTAGACGGCAACGCACCGTTACGCCTGGAGATGCAGGAACGTACTGGAAAAACCTCGGTACCACAGATATTTTTTGGCAAGCGTCATATTGGTGGGTTTGATGATATGGCGGCGCTGGAACAAGATGGAAAACTGGATGTGGCGTTTGCCCATATCGAACCCGATTAATGTCACTACGACAACAACACATAAGGCGCGATCATGGCAGATGAAAAACAACCGGACAGCTCATCAGCAGCAACTGAATCTGAACAGAAACAATTGTTCAAGATACAACGTATCTATCTGAAAGATGTGTCTTATGAGTCACCGCAGACGCCAGCGGTTTTCATTGGCAGCACATCGTGGCAGCCGAACGTGTCTTTACACCTGAATACTGAGAGCACGAAGCTGGAAAACGACCTGTACGAGTGCGTGCTGACAGTAACTGCCACCGTTAAATTGGGTGAAGAGGTGGCCTATCTCACTGAAATCAAACAAGCCGGTCTATTCCTGGTCCGTGGTTTTGATGCCGACAGGCTTGGCCCTATGCTGGGTAGTTTTTGCCCAAATTTACTGTTTCCTTTTGCCCGAGAGGAGATCGCTTCGCTGGTGCAAAAAGGCGGGTTTCCACAGCTGTTACTCGATCCTGTCAATTTTGATGCCTTGTATGCTCAACACGTGGAAGCTGCCCGACAAAACGCACCTGCCCCGGAAACTCAGCAATAGTCAACGCTCGCGCAGCGAGCCAATGCCGGGTATCCTTAGTTTGCGCAACAACCTGAGTCGTTCAAGCACTCAGCTCAAACCTGGAAAGTCCAGTTGCCGCAGTGCCTCGAAGGCCACAATAGCAACGGCGTTAGACAGATTTAAGCTTCTTGAATCTGTCAGCATCGGTATCCGGACTCGCGCACAGATCCGACTGTCGTTGAGTGCCTGATCTGGCAGACCTCGTGTTTCGGGGCCGAATAGCAGAATATCCCCAGCTTTATATTGCAGTTTTTGATACGGCTGTGACCCCTTGGTGCTCAGTGCGAACACCCGTAGGGGACTCTGAGGGGCCTGAAGCAGGTTCAGGCACTCATTCAGCGATTCGTGCACCTGTACACGAGATGATTCGTGGTAGTCCAGTCCGGCTCGTCTCAGCGCTTTGGTCTCTAACGAGAACCCTAACGGCTTTATCAGGTGCAGCCCAATACCTGTGTTGGCACTTAGTCGGATTAAATTACCGGTGTTGGGTGGAATTTCGGGTTCAAATAAAATAACGTGTAACGCGTGATGTTTTTCTGACACAAAATTCTCGGACTTATTCTCTAACGGCGGTGTCTACACAGAGTAACGTGTTCGCTGGCCACATGAACCTGCGAGCAACAAAGGTGACTTTTGCAAGTCATGGCTTGCTCGATACTGTCATACACACTATGGTTGTAGGCGGCAGAGTCACGGAATGGCATCCTCGTTGCTGAGTAGATCCTTAACGAGAGGGCCACCTTCGCTGAACGATAATGTGTCTGGAATGAACTATAACGATTCAAGTGTTGAAACAGGAAGACGGCATTACTATTCGTCGTCCCAGGGACCGTTTTACAACGCTAATAATATTTTCATGTTCTACGGTGGCGGGGAACGCGGCGACACGGTCGAGCGCATCATTCATTCTTTTCGCACTGATGATCAAATCATTCATGTGCACGGTGAGCGCGGTAGCGGCAAGACTATGCTGTCGCTGGTGATCAGTGATCGTATCAAACACCGATTCAACATCATTCGCTACGATGTGCCGGAAATCTCGGCCTCGCTGCTACTGCGACATCTGCTGATAGAGTTGTGCCCGCAAAAGGCGGATCTGATTTCAGCTGAGCAGGCACAGCAAGGTGTAGATGAGCAGAAATGTGAGACGGCATTGCAGTGTATCGTTGATCAACTCAGTAGCGCTGATCGCGCCCGTACCCACCGACCGTATGTACTCATTGTTGATTCGCAAGCGCAGATTCAATCTGGCGCCCTAGGCATTATTGAACGACTTGCGGCATTGCAGACATGCGGGCAGGTCATTATGCATTGTGTGTTATTTCATACACTACCCGATAATTCTGCGCGAACTTTGCATGCTCGACAAAATGCCGCCCCGTCTGGTAATCACCATTGGCTGCGAAGGTTAACCTTGGCAGAAATAAATGAGTACTTGGGTCATCACATGATGCTGTTCGATTTTAATCGGCGTGATTTGTTTACGCGCGAAATGGCTTATTTCATTGCAGATCGCTCAGAAGGTGTCTTTCGGTCCATCAATACACTGGCTCGAAATGCGTTCACCATTGCTAACCTGGAAGATGCCGACAAGTTATCCATGTCACATTTATTGATGGCAGGCTTGCCACCGCGCGAAGAACCATCGACTGAGTCTGGTTTTCTGGCACGCCATCGTGGTGGAGTGATTGCATTGATGGGCTCTTGCGTTGTAGCATCTACCGCAGCTGCCGTTTTTCTGTTTAGGTAAGCACAAAGTCACGGTCTTGTAAGACCGTTCAGTTGCCAGGATGGTGACCTAAGGTCGTGAGCTATCGTGAGTTAAGCACGGTAGTGACTGTCAAGACAAAAGGAATTGTCAGAAGATGTTTGCAAGCCTGTCATTAGCTTCTCCAACGCACCTAACGGTTTACTTTTCATCGCGTTTGTCGGTATGCCGATCTAAAGGCGGCCTTTTAAGCGCGGTATTTTTCTGCCCATGGAGTCGTCTGCTGCTGACGACCGTGTGCTGGCTGACCCTCTTACTCACAGTGGGTTGTGCATCGAGCCTTGCCCGGCTGCCCCACGCAGATTTTGAGCGGGCTAGCTCACGTTACGATAACTGGCAATCCCCGGAACAACCTAAACGAGCGCAAAACCCAGTCGCGCTTGCGCATTCGCAAAGCCTCAATGACACGCTTGATGCATTACAAGCGACTAACTTCCTTTCCCGGACTCCGCGTCCAGCCAACAACGCATCAGCTAGCGTAGCCAACCAACGCATGGCGCGCCTATCTGCTAGCACCTCGATACTGGCAACTGCAGGCTTAACCAGTGGTGCACTACCACCGGTAACAGATGTCGCTAATAACAACCCATTAGATGCAGCATCGCTCCTGACAATTAATGCCGTGGATGCACCATTGCACGCATTACTGTTTTCACTGGCCACACAAGCCGGTGTTCAGTTGCAGGTGGTGGGAGCGCTAACTACACCAGTAACACTCAGTGCCCGTGAGCAACCTCTTGGGTACCTGCTAAATCAACTGGCCACGCAGGGTGAGTTTTCCTGGCAGCTGGACAATGCTGAGCTGACCATCTGGAGTGGTGATGCTTATGGTCACAGTTATCCGGTTGACTACTTAAATGTCGATCGCCGTATGCAGAGCAGTGTGGGTTTGGCAACCCAAGTGGGTACCATTAATGCGACTGACTCGGGTGATGGCTCTATTGCGAACAGCTCACAAACTCGCGTAGAGAACACCAGTGAACATCATTTCTGGCAATCACTGAAAGATGATATTGACGGGTTGATTGATCAGTATCATCAATCTGGCTCTTCACCGGATGCCAGCGCTAAGGCGCACTATTCGATTAATGCTGAGGCTGGTTTGCTGAGCATGCACGCCTCGCCCAAGGTTCATCAGGCGCTGCGGCGTTATCTAGAATTATTGCACGACAGTACTCAGCGGCAGGTGCTGATCGAGGCAACGGTAGTTGAGGTGGCGCTGTCGGATAGTTTTGAGGCAGGTGTTGACTGGCAAGTGCTAGCCAATGGTGTGGATGGATTAAGCGCAGCGCAGACTCTGGTCGGAGCACCACTGGTCAGTGCAAGTACCATTGGTCGCGTCGTTGCACCGTCGGGTCTTGTCAGTTTTGTGCGTCAAGGCAGTAATGCGGATGTGCGAGCTACCTTGAGTCTGTTGGAGCAGTTTGGTGATGTACGCATTCTTTCCAGACCGCGCATCATCGCCTTGAACAACCAGTCATCGGTATTAAAGGTGGTGGATAACCGGGTGTATTTCACGGTCAATGTCCAGCGGCGGGAAACAGAGACCCGCGACGAGATCGTCACTGAAACCGAGATTCACACCGTGCCGGTTGGACT
>CALKXZ010000075.1 GCA_938003775.1 uncultured Granulosicoccus sp.
GAGGAGCTCATCTGCCAGAAAGACGCCTTTTTGTGCGCAGCATTTGGTACGTCGATAGACATTGCATTTCAAAAGCGACTGGGCGCCGGATTTTTTGGGGGTGAGGGTTTTATCCTGCAACGGCTCAGGGGTGACGGTAAGGCATTTGTACATATAGGCGGAACGGTCATCAAAAAGGAGTTACACGGTGAAACACTACGAGTGGACACCGGCTGTCTAGCAGCCTTTACCACGGGTATCGATTACGATATTGAACGCGCCGGTAACCTGAAGTCCATGGTATTCGGTGGTGAGGGTTTATTTCTCGCAACACTTAAAGGCACCGGTACAGTTTATCTGCAAAGCCTGCCATTTTCTCGCTTAGCCAATCGTGTCATGCAGGCAGCATCAGTCGGTCGATCCAAGGGTGAAGGGTCAGTACTCGGTGGATTGGGCGATATGTTTGGTGATAGATAATCACGCCTACTCCACGGAAAGCAAGTTAAGAAATGGAATTCATCAAGCATCATACGAACGAGCAATATCGCCTTGCGCTTAAAACCGAGCCTCTTGTTGCACAAAGTGGTTCTCGAAGGACATTTCATTAAGTCACCTCGGGGCCTTATCCCTTACTTCTGAACCGGAGCTCCACACATCCACGTATTACCAGACTCCGTTTTGGCTTTACCCGTTATGGCGCTAGCCAACGCTATTGCCGATGCCCTATCAGTTGGCAATGTTTTGTTGCAAGCAGAACCAGGTGCTGGCAAGAGTACCGGCTTACCACTGGCTTTGCTACTCAATGGCGGCCTGCGCGGTAAGATTATTGTATTGGAACCACGTCGACTGGCAGCACGCTCAGTGGCAATGCGTCTCGCTGCTCACCTAGGCGAAAAGGTCGGTCAACGCGTGGGTCTGCGCATGCGTTCAGATACGCGAGTATCAACCAGCACACAACTAACGGTGGTGACAGAAGGCGTGTTAACGCGCCTGCTCCAAGAGGATCCGAGTCTAGAGGGTGTTGCTCTAGTCATCTTTGATGAATTCCATGAACGTAGCCTGCATGCAGATTTGGGATTGGCTTTGTGCATGGAAGTACAACAAGCTCTACGTAACGATCTTCGGTTACTACTCATGTCTGCAACTCTCGATGCCAATCAATTAAACACTCAGTTGCACCATGCACAGCATTTCCACTGCTCAGTCCGGCAACATCCGGTGGAGACCATCTGGGTGGGAGAGCAATCTGGCTCACTAGCGCAGCGTGTCGTGAGTGCCGTGCTGACCGCAATCACGAATCAAACCGGCGACGTATTGGTTTTTTTACCCGGTGTGGCTGAGATTAGTCGTACCGCCAGGTTACTACTACCCAGGCTAGATGCCACCATTGAGCTGCACCAACTACACAGCGGTATTAGCTTAGCCAACCAACAAAAAGCGATCGCTCCTGCGACCGCCGCTTGCCGGCGTGTGATCTTAGCAACCTCTCTGGCAGAGACATCCGTTACCATTGACGGCGTGCGCGTAGTGGTGGATTCAGGTCTGGAGCGACGTGGACGAATTGATAGCAGTACAGGCGCACAACGACTCGAGACCGTTAAGGCCAGTCAGGCCAGTGCCACACAACGCGCTGGACGCGCGGGTCGAACATCACCCGGCGTGTGTTATCGCTTGTGGAATGAGTCAGGACATTCGCGACGCTCAACTAACTGGCAACCAGAAATATATCGCGCCGATCTGGCACCGCTGCTGCTTGAACTCGGTCTTTGGGGCGCATCTCATGGCAACGATCTACCGTGGCTGGACCCACCACCTGCGGCAAACCTGTCCCAGGCGCAAGCACTGCTCAGTCGACTAGGTTTATGGGAGCAAGGGCAATTGACATCGCAAGGTAGAGCCGTTGCTGCACTGCCATTACACCCACGTCTTGGTCACATGTTGATGTGGGCAACCAGCAAAGGCGCGGTAACATTAGCGTGTCGACTAGCAGCATTGCTGGAAGAGCGCAATCAACAGCCGGATTCAGTTGATCTGGAAGCCTCACTAAACGGGGCATTACCGTCTTTATTACGGCGCCGTGCTGATCAATTGGAACGCTTACTTAACGTTCAGCGAAACCTGGACAACCCTCCTTCTGCAGCAACCCTGCTAGCTCAAGCGTTTCCAGATTGGATTGCTCAACGTAGACCAGGTAAGCCGGGGGCATTCCTGTTAGCCTGTGGAAGTGGTGTCATACTAGACGGCGACGATAGCCTGGCACAGTGTCAATGGCTTAGCGTAGCGCAGCTTGGTGGGGCTGGCGCTCAGCTTCGCATTTTCAAGGCATTAGAACTTGACATTGACGAGCTTAAGCAATTTTCCCCTCACTTGTTTGACGATATTAAACACGTGGGCTGGGATAGCAGCCAACAGCGCGTCTTAGCGGAACATCGCACGCTGTTAGGTGCACTGGTTGTCAATGTCAAACCATTGCATGACGTCAGCACCAATGACAAAGCAAAAGCCTTATTGGCCGGTATTCGAAAACTGGGCGTTAATTGTCTGCCATGGAACGAAGACTGTCGCGAGTGGCAGGCGCGTGCAATTCGTATGAGAGAGTTAGCCATACAGGGTCAAGAGAGAAGTTGGCCAGCGGTTGATGACACAGCACTGATAAACGAACTGGAGCAATGGTTGTTGCCCTGGCTGGATGGTGTTGGTTCAATTAGGGCACTTCAACGGTTGGATTTGTACAAAGCCCTGAACGCCATGCTTGACTATCGTCAGCAAGTTCTAATGGACGAATGGCTTCCCAGACGTTACACAGTACCAAGTGGTACTAGTATCCGATTGAGCTATATACAACCCGGTAATCCAGTGTTGTCTGTGCGATTGCAGGAAATGCTCGGCTGTACTGAAAACCCATCTGTTGCCCGTGGGCAAATCCCACTGAAAGTTGAGTTGTTATCACCTGCACAACGACCGGTGCAAGTTACAACGGATCTGGCCAACTTTTGGACCAATAGTTATCCGGCAGTAAAAAAAGAAATGTCGGGGCGATACCCCAAACATAGCTGGCCGGATGACCCGCTGGCTGCCCAGCCAACCACTCGGACACGTCGCCAGTGATACACACCTGGTGGTAATGCACGCACCAATGCGTGTCGATCAATACGTTAACT
>CALKXZ010000076.1 GCA_938003775.1 uncultured Granulosicoccus sp.
GGCGTAAGGCTTTCCGCAGCTTGTACCACCAACGGTAATGACCTCCATGAATGGACGAAGTCCGTTCACGACTAATTCGGAGGCGGAGCAGGTACCGTCACCTTGCAGTACAAATAAGCGATTCAGTTCCAGCGCCCGTAACTGATTGACGAAGTTTAGACTGAACGAGTTTTCCGGATATCTTGCGTTTGCCCGGTAGGTAACAAAGGGTTGAGTGGTTTTGCCAGATCCCACTAGGTAGCTGGCCAGCTCCCTGGCCACATGCACCAGTCCGCCGCCGTTGTAGCGTAAGTCCAGCACCATTTCACGGACACCGGCATTGGCGAGCTCGTCGAAAGCCGAGGCCAACTCAGCCTCAGATGTACCCAGGAACTGGTAGAAGTGCAAGTAACCGGTTCGAACACCGCTGTACTCCAACACCTTAGTATCGAGTACCGTCTGCAAAGGATAGGTGCTTTTAGTGACCTCAACATTGCGCGTACCACCACTTGCACCACGCAGTGTCAGCTTAAGGGTAACAATATCGGTTCCTGTGCCGAATGCGGCAGCTTGCTGTGCAGCAGATAATTGAAAGAAGTCCGGTAGTGCTAAATCGTTAATACCAACCAGTTCATCTCCACGCACGGCACCGGCATTAGCCAGCGGTGAATTGGGTTCGACCAGACTTAGGAAAAAGGTATCCTGTGGTGTTCTGTGCAACCTCCAGCCAAAGCCGAATGCTTCGCCATCGTTGAATCGAGCAGTATGACTTGCTTCGTCAGTGATATAGCTGAATGTATCGTTCGGCGCCACTCGTAAGTCGATAATCAAAGACTCGATGCTCGAATAGCTGTCCAAATTTACATTCTGATCCACCTGATCGGCGAACAGGTAATAGTCCAGCATGCTGTCATAGACCCAGGTTTTTTGATCGTTAAGGGAGCATGTCTGCGGCGCATTGAGGGTGTCATCACTCACACCGAACAATCTGTCGCTAGTAGCGGATGGTGTAGTTGACGAGTCACCTGTCGAATTTGATGAGTTTGACGAGTCACCTGAATCGGCACCCCTGACCCCACAGCCAGCCACCAACAAAAGCGCTAATGCGTAAGTACTGATTCGAATGGCCCTGCTTCTAAAAACATCAGCTGGGGTATCACACGGCGTGTGAGTTTGATGGGTCATTGGGAAAACTGCCTTGTCTCACGGATATACATCATCCTATCGGCAGCATAAGCCAATAAGGTTAGCTGAGGTTTGCCATGTGCTTGCGTGGACTACGCATGAGTCTAAAAATAACTGAAGTTTGAATGCCAGGCATGGCGCGTTAATAGTGGGTTTTTAACACCGGGTTATCAGAAGCCTGTAAGAGAGAATCGTGCTTCGCACACACTCTGAAGCCTTACTCATAAAGGGTATACGGTGCATACCGCTATCGTAGAGTAACCGCGATGATCACCCGTAAACGGACGGACTAATTCACAACATGAGAGCTAGTGCACAGAAAGATCAATACGTTGTGCCAGTTCAATCCGACGATGCCATTAACTCGGCGTCAGTGTTGGCTAGACGGGTCTTGCTTGTGGATGAACAGGCCCATGTGTTACGCGTTATGCGGGTGAATCTGGATCGTCATGGGTACGAAGTTGATACTGCACTCAGTGCTTCCAATGCCTTGCAGTTGCTTCGTGAACAAGCCTATGACGCCTTGATCGTAACTAGTAGTGTACCGGATATGTCAGGGCGCGAGCTGTATGAAATGGCGACGCAGAAAAGTGAAAACAGCCTGCAATTAGTACTGATTTGCGCAAACGATGACAACCAGTGGATTGATTCATCCACTATCGCAGAACAGCTGGATCGTCCAATCAGTCTGCGCTGGGTAGTGGCCCGCCTGGGTGAGATATTTGGCGACTACGAGCGCGGATAAGTCATGAGCGGGGATGACTCGACACGCGACCCCTCGACCGGGCTACTGCATCGTGCAGCGTTTCTGGCAGAGGTTCGTGCCAGTCAAAGCAAGGCATCGTCCCAGGTGCGACGTGGTTGTCTATTAATACTGCATTTCCCAGTCTTAAAAGAAATTGCGAGCCAGGGTGGTAACACGGCGGCTGTTGAGGCGTTACACCATTTGCTGGGAGTGGTTGAAACACGATTGCGAAGCCGGGATACCCTCGGGCGCATTGGCGAACACTCCTTGTGTATTTTGTTGCGCCAATGTTTGGAAGCCAATGCGTTAATCATTGCTGATCAGTATGTTGCGTTATTGCGTGATGTAGTCATCGACACGGGCGGATTTCGTGCACCGATGGATCTGCTGTATCGAGTCGTGGCCTTAGATGCGCGTGGCAATCGACCCAGACAAGGTTTATCACGTCTGGTCAAAGCCCCTGCGATTTCTGACACCTCCAGATTGTTGTCAAGCCTGAGCCAGCAGTCCCGTGCGCTGGATACTGAGGCGAATAAAATTATACCGTTTAAGCGCCACAGCTCAGCGGGCAGTTCAGTGTCTCACTCAGCCGACAAGCATACGCCAGCGCGCGTTACACGCTTACCTGATACTACAGTGCTGCCAATACAACTGATATCCGAACAACAGGCCTCGCGCTTGAAGCCTGGCCTAATGCTCAAGCATCGCCCGTTGGTGTGTTGCTATCGTATGCACCCAGTTAGTACCGCGCCGAGTGGCGAGTCGTTGCAGACTAATAAACAGATTCATGCAGCACTTGGCATGCTCAGTCTAGCGTTTGAACGAACCAAGCCATTGGTAGATAACCAGATTATCGTCACGATTGATGCCGCACAGTTGAGTATACAGTCGGCTAGTTGGTTAAGAGATCAGTGCCGTGAGCTGCGCATTACCACGTCTGATGTGTGCCTGGCCGTTCATGTAGATTCGCTTAACCACGAATTGCGTGCCCGCCTACCGGCACTGCGTCGGCTTAATAGGTTGGGAATACGCGTAATGCTGGAAGGTTTGCGCTCTGCAGTGCAGTTTGCAGCGTTGAAAAATCTCGCTGTGTTTGATTACTTGATGATCTCGGGTCGTATGGTGCACGCATCGATGGATACTGTGCGAATCAGGCAAGAGATGGCGATACTGATTGAGCAAGCCCGAGCTCAGCGCTGTGAGATTTGTGCAACTGGCATCGATAGCCCGGTATTGCTGAGCCATGCTCAGTCGATGGATATTGATATTGGATTTGGCCGACAATGTGGCAAGTCATTGCCGTTCCCAAAGCGTTAGTGTTGTGCAGCCCACTCTGTTTAACCCTCCAAGCGTTCAACCTACGAGTCGGCCCGCGCTCCTGCACTGACCGGTCGCTAAGGTTTCTCGCGCCCGAATAACACGTTAGTCACGGCCGAAAAGACAGCAGCACCTAGGATCGCAGCCAACACCGCGCCACCCAGATCACCACCGAAGTCGATATCCATTGCATCACGGACCAACAGTCCGGCAAACGCACCCAGTCCGCCTGCCAGCACGCTGAGTTTGAATCCTATGGCGGTTTCTTTAAAAAATTGACAGATCAGTACGCCAGTTAGCATACCGAGCACAACAATGACTGCAGGAATAATCAGGCGCATTGGACGTCTTCGGATATTATGAGGGTCTTGAAGAGTACAACGAGTGAAGGCTGACCGTTTCATGATGGTGGATCACAGTACAAACCCGGCAGTGAATAATACGCTGCGCGGCGTTGGTTTTGCTCTTGTCGGTTTTTCAGTGTTCTCGTTGCACGATGCGCTGATCAAAAGTATCGATAGCATTCCTGTCTTCCAGGTAGCCTTTTTTGCCGTTTTATTCAGCTTTGTTCCCTTTACCCTGTATTTAGCGTTTGACGGTACCGAACGTACCCTCAGACCGCAGCTGCCGGGACTGGTGGCGCTGCGGTGTCTGTTCACCGTTTGCGGTTTACTGTGTGTGTTCTATGCGTTTGGTAAGCTGCCGCTAGCTCAGGTTTATTCGCTGCTTTTTGCAGCGCCTATACTGATTACCCTGTTAGCAATCCCAATTCTCGGTGAGCGCATACGCTTGATACGCTGGTTTGCCATCATTCTGGGAATGATCGGTGTGCTGGTGGTGCTACGTCCGGGCAGTGCGAGCTTGTCGCTGGATCATCTGGCGGCGCTGGGTGCGGCAACCTGCGTGGCCTGTACCTCTGTAGTGACTCGTAAGATAGGCTCGCGAGAGCACAGTGTCACACTGATTATCTATCCCATGCTGACCAATGTGGCCGTAACCGGTATTGCCACGCTATTTGTCTATGTGCCGATGCCCGGTGACGTTATCTTGCGCTTGTGTGGGATTGGTTTACTCAGCGTGATTGGCCAGACACTGATGATTCAGGCTTATCGAACGTCGGAGGCGCAGTTCGTCGCACCTATGCAATACAGTCAAATGCTCTGGGCGTTGCTATACGGTGCACTGGTGTTCCACGAAACTGTGGATAGAACGGTGCTACTCGGCTCTGCCGTGATCGTCTGTTCTGGGTTGCTGTTCATCTGGCGTGAATTGGTTGCATCGGTCAAACAACCGGTCCTTCGCACACGCAATATGCGTATGGCCGGTGGACCGCAAGCGCAATCGGTCGAAGCAGACCATCGTGAACGCACGGGTGTGGTGGACGATGTTGATCACAGTAACGCACCCGCTGAGGCACACCCTGAACCCAACAGCTCGACGGGTGCGCGGCCATGAATGATGTGGACCTGACGCAGCTATCAGCCGATGTACTAGACGCAGCGCGCATGCCGATGCCGTTTGGACGTTTTAAGGGCAGGCGGTTAATCGATTTGCCTGAGCCCTATGTTGTGTGGTTCAAAGGGCAGGGTTTTCCTGCCGGTTTGTTGGGTCAGCGTCTGGCATTGATGTACGAAATCAAGGCAAACGGGCTGGAAAAACTGATCCGACCGGTGCTTGATACACAACACACGCTTGACCCGACCGACCAGCCAGATTAACCTTCAGCCATGACATTGCATGCGCTAGAGCTAAGCCTTATGCGCCCGGCCACTCTATAGAGCGGCCGGGAAGCAGTATGTGCCGCTCGTTGCGACAGTTCGCAGGAGCGCCTGAATTAGCCAGGGCACTCACCCCGGGACAACGGGGCACCAGCCCAATCGGTTTGCCGAATCACCCTAGATCAACCACCGCAAGCTGAAGCCGCCATTGAGATTGTCATGTTCCACCCGTCTACATATTTAGCCAGCCACGCGTTACACGATGCCGTGGGTGTTGCGCGAGTTCTTAGTCGCCGTCGCCGGGGTATGCGCTCCCCGGTGGCGGCGATCGACATTCGTTGCGCGGAAAATTCCCCTTATTCTGCTTTGACGGTAAACAACCATGTTGAATGATCCCAGTACCAAATATCCAGCGTTCGCCCCTGTGTCGTTGCCCGACAGACAATGGCCTAACAAAACGCTGGCCCAGTCGCCCGTGTGGTGCAGCGTTGACCTACGCGATGGTAACCAAGCGCTCATTGAGCCGATGGGTAGTGAGCGCAAACTGCGTATGTTCGATCTTTTAGTGGCGGTCGGTTTCAAGCAGATTGAAATTGGGTTTCCAGCCGCTTCGCAAACCGATTTTGATTTTGTCCGCCAACTGATCGATGAGCAACGTGTGCCTGATGACGTGACGCTGCAAGTACTTACGCAGGCTCGTCGTCCGTTGATCGAGCGAACCTTTGAGGCGCTGCGTGGTGCTCCTCAAGCTATTGTGCATCTGTATAACTCCACATCGACTTTGCAGCGCCGGGTGGTCTTCGATCTGGACAAGGCGGGTATCCGCCAGATAGCCACCGATGGTGCTGAGATGGTTGCCGAGTATGCGGCTAAAAATGCCGACACTCACTGGCGATTTGAGTACTCGCCAGAGAGCTTTACCGGCACCGAGTTGGACTATGCGGTTGAAGTCTGTGATGCGGTGACTGACATTTGGCAGCCAACACCTGAGAATCCGACCATTCTCAACTTGCCGGCAACCGTTGAGATGTCCATGCCCAATGTGTACGCCGACCAGATTGAATGGTGTTTGAAGCATTTGAAAAAACGCGACAGCATTTGTCTGAGTCTGCATCCGCACAACGATCGGGGTTGCGCTGTTGCTGCCACCGAGTTGGGGCTACTTGCTGGTGCTGATCGGGTAGAGGGCACGCTGTTCGGCAATGGAGAGCGCACCGGGAATGTGGATATAGTGACGCTTGCACTCAACCTGTTTACCCAAGGCGTGGATCCGAAGCTGGATTTCTCAGACATCTATGAAGTCATCCGAACCGTGGAGCATTGTAATCAGTTGCCCGTGCACCCGCGCCACCCGTATGCAGGAGAGCTCGTGTTCACCGCTTTTTCCGGTTCTCACCAGGATGCAATCAAGAAGGGCTTTGCGGCTATGCGTAATAGCAATTCCCTGCAATGGGAAGTGCCTTACCTGCCAATAGACCCGGCAGATCTTGGTCGAACTTATGAGGCGGTGATTCGCGTAAACAGTCAATCGGGCAAGGGCGGTGTTGCGTTTATCCTGGAGCAGGACCACGGCTTAGAACTGCCTCGGCGTATGCAGATGGAGTTTAGTCAGGTTGTGCAGGGTATTAGTGAGGAGACGGGCAAGGAGGTAGATTCAACAACGATTCGTGCAGCGTTCGATAACACGTTTCTCAACGCCACATCACCACTGCAGTTTGTTGGTCATACCAGTGTACAAAATGCGGATGATGAGTCGATTCGTACCTTGACAGCGGTGGTTATGATCAACGGTCAAGAACATGAAATTAGTGGCGAAGGAAACGGCCCCATTGATGCGTTCGTGCAGGCGATTAAGACCCGACTTAAGGTCGATTTCAGAGTGATCGACTACCATCAGCACGCTACGGGTGTGGGTGCTGATGCGCAATCGGCCTGTTATTTCGAGATTCAGGCTGGCAAGGGTGCAACCCGTTACGGCGCAGCACTGAACAGCAATATTGTGTCAGCATCCTTAATGTCAGTGTGCAGCGCTTTTAATCGTGCGGTCAGTGATGGACTCTTGAAGCCGTCCTATGCGTAATTGAACGCTGAAGCCAATTCAACCTCTCAACCCGTTAAGAGGGGTTAGTCGATCTGTCCATTGTGCCTTTGCGTACCGATGGACAGGTCGGATCAACTGTGTAGAGTTAAAACAGGAAAGTGCTAGATGAGTGATCAACAGAGTGACCCGGAAGGCCATGGTGCTGTCGTGTCAGAGGATTTTGTCGCACCCGAGGAGCTGGCAGAAGCTGCGCTGAATTACCATCGGTATCCCATTCCAGGCAAGCTGGAGATATCCGCCACCAAAAACATGGTGAACCAGCGTGACCTTGCTCTGGCTTACTCGCCGGGTGTCGCCGTCGCGTGCCGGGAAATAGAACGGGACCCTTTACAGGCTGCTGAGCTAACGGCTCGTAGTAACCTGGTGGCGGTTATCACCAACGGTACAGCTGTATTGGGACTGGGTGCTATTGGTGCACTGGCGTCAAAACCTGTCATGGAAGGTAAGGCTGTGCTGTTTAAGAAATTTGCCAATGTGGATGTTTTTGATCTGGAGCTTGATACGACTGACGTTGATCGCTTTTGCGATGCGGTAGCGCTGCTTGAACCCACCTTTGGTGGTATTAACCTAGAAGACATTAAAGCACCAGAGTGCTTCGAAATTGAAAAACGTCTGCGCGAGCGCATGAACATCCCCGTATTTCATGATGATCAGCACGGCACCGCCATAGTGGTTGCAGCTGCCATTCGTAATGGTTTGCGGGTGGCCGGTAAAGACCTTGATCAGGTATCACTGGTGTGTTCTGGTGCGGGCGCTGCGGCGCTGGCGTGTCTTAACTTACTGGTGTTCATGGGCTTGGATAAGCAGCGCATCACCGTGTGCGACCAGCACGGTGTGCTGTACGAAGGCCGTAACGATAATATGGATCCGTACAAGGCGGTGTACGCGCGTGCCACAGATGCACGATCATTGGACGATGTCATTGGAGGTGCCGATGTGTTTCTGGGTCTATCGGCGCCCAATGTGCTCAGTGGCGATCAGGTTAAGCGGATGGCTGATTCGCCCTTCATACTGGCGCTTGCCAACCCTGACCCCGAAGTCAGCCCGCATATCGTACACGCGGTTCGTGACGATGCAATCATGGCGACGGGGCGTTCGGACTATCCCAACCAGGTCAACAACGTGTTGTGTTTCCCGTTCCTGTTCCGCGGCGCGCTGGACGTTGGGGCGACAGAAATCAATGGGGAAATGCAAGCGGCGGCTGTCGAAGCTATTGCCGATATAGCCACCAAAGAGGCGTCAGATGTGGTGTCGGCGGCCTACGGGGGTAAGCCCTTTCGCTTTGGTCGTGACTACCTGATTCCCAAGCCATTTGACCCACGTTTGATGATGGAGATACCGCAACGTGTTGCTCAGGCTGCGATGGATAGCGGTGTGGCCACAAGACCCATCGAAGACTTCGACGCTTATCGTCGTAAGCTACGCAGCTTTGTGTTCCGTTCAGGTCTGGTCATGAAGCCTGTGTTTGAGCAAGCTCAAGCAGATACGCAACGGGTGGTATTGGCTGAAGGTGAGTCGTCACGCGTACTCAATGCTGTACAAATTCTGGTGGACGATGACATTTGTCATCCGGTGTTAATAGGTCGGCCAGAAATTATTGAGTCAAAAATTGATGACATGGGTTTGCGGCTGACTATCGGCACAGGCTTCAGTGTAATAGACCCTGGCAACAATCCGCGATTTGAACAGCATGTGGATACCTATCATCGACTGATGGAACGTTCCGGTGTTTCACCAGAATATGCGGCTAATGTCATTAGAACTCGCATGACGGCGTTGGGTGCGTTGATGGTCCGTGAAGGCGAAGCCGATGCGATGGTCTGTGGAACTCAAGGCGCCTATGCACGGCACATTCGCTATTTATGCGATGTCATTGGTATTCGCGAGGACGTGAGTGATATATCCGCACTGATGTTAATGATACTTGATACAGGTACGGTGTTCTTGTCAGATACTCATGTCACGGTTGAACCTTCTGCGGCTGAGTTGGCTGAAACAGCGGTAATGGCGTCAAAAATAGTTCATCGCTTTGGCATGGTACCCAAGGTAGGCTTGTTGTCTCATTCAAATTTTGGTAGCCGCAATAACAAGTCAGCAAAAAAAATGCGCAAAGCACGTGAGATTCTGCGTCAAAGCCATCCCGAGCTTGCTGTGGAGGGTGAAATGCACGCTGATGCTGCGTTGTCTGAAGAGACTCGTAACCGTGTTTTTCCCAATGCCAGCTACAGCGGTGGCGCTAATTTGCTGATCATGCCAAACTTAGATTCCGCTAACATTACCTATAACATGGTCAAGGTGTTAGGCGATGGTTTGCCGGTAGGTCCTATGTTGATGGGACTCAAACAACCAGCTCACGTCGTAACAGAGTCCACCACGGTTCGTGGCATCGTCAATTTGTGTGCGATAGCCGCTGTTGATGCGATCGACTA
Source organism: uncultured Granulosicoccus sp. (assembly GCA_938003775.1). Taxonomy (GTDB): domain Bacteria; phylum Pseudomonadota; class Gammaproteobacteria; order Granulosicoccales; family Granulosicoccaceae; genus Granulosicoccus. The sequence continues at coordinate 9,475 of CALKXZ010000076.1, forward strand.
CAAGGCCAGTCGGGTTCACAAGGCCTGACATTCGTTTGCAGCGACCGGTTCCTAGCTCAATTGATCGGTGAACGGGTAACCGTGTGTTAAAGCATGGTTACTCGCATTATTTTTGACCAGCAAACGGTCCCGTTCAGTTCATAATTGCTGCTACCATCTGGGCATCACATAAACGACCGGCTTACCCGGGTTGACACATGGAACTCGAGCTTTTCCTTAATCGACTGAACACGCAGCCTAAGAGCATTGAATTTCCGGATGTTATTGCGCTGATTAACAGTCTTTACACTTTTATTCCAACGGCCTTCAGCAACAACGATATTTACAATGAAGCTGGCCAGAACACAGGTTCATGCAAGGTGTTTGCGTTTGCTCGTCTGCATGAATTTACGCAAGAGCAGACACTGGCATTGTTTGGTGCCTATTATCGTGCTGACGTACTGCGCACTCCCGATGGTGACAGTCACCCGAACATTCGGCAGTTTATGCAAACTGGGTGGGCGGGTATTGAGTTTGAAGGTGTCCCGTTACGGGCAAAATCCTGATTCAGCGATTGTGCCTGGTTCCTAGTAGCGTGACACTCAGCCGGTTAAGCCGAACAGGCCTGCAGCCAGACCAATCAATCCGCCAAACACACCACCCCAGACAACCAGCCAGCCAAGGTGCTCGCGAATCATACGTTGCATGATGTCGCGGACCATGTCTGGGGTCATTTCATCAAGCCGCGCCTGTAGTAACTGATTGAGATTGTTGACGAAGCGTTCGCTACTGGCAGCTTTGTTCAACTGTTCGCCAATAACGGCTTGAATGCGCGGTGATCGAGCGGTTTCGCTCAGAAAATTATTCATCCGTAATTTGAAGGGTTCACGAAGGGGCTGTAAGGCTGCTTCGCCACCAACCATCGCCAGCATGGATCCGAACGATGATTCCACAATGGTGGCAACCAACTGGTCGTAGGCGGCATCCAGATCAATGGCTGTGAGCAAGGGTTCAATATCGATGGCATCAGTCAAGCTTGGCGTTTCGGCCGCTGAGTGCGAATCGGTGTCAGTCAGGGCGGCCGATGCACCCACTGAACCTTTGCTGCGCTCCGGATTTGATGCGTTAGATTGTTCTTGGGTTGCCGGTTGGACGAGCAGACGATCAACCTTGTCCTGACTGAACAATTCTTCATTAACCATACGAACGATACCGGCTTTAAATTCCTCAAAGTGCAGTGTGATGACACCGGAACCGTAGAGCCCTGGAACACGTTCGAAAAGCATGTGTACAGCCAGCCAGTTAGTCAGCGCACCGGACAAGGCAAACAAACCCGTGCTCAGTAGCAGTGCCTGCCAGGGCGCTGGTAGGGTAAAGCTGATCGCGATCAATGCAAGCGCGATGAGATTAGGCATTAGGTGTTTATCAAACATGATGGTTAGTCTGAGTCGTTCATGAATGTGTTGTGATGAGCAGGATCATGGTGAAGGCGTACACTACCAACGATGTACAAGGTTTACAGATTGAACACTATGCGCTGATATGCCATCGGCAGTTTCTGCTACAAACGGGTTTTTGCAGGTGTAGCGGGCATTTCTCTGACCAGTGTGGGTACCAGATAACCCGGTAGGCGATTAATCAGCGAGTTGTGCAGTTGTTTAGCCTGTTGGTCGCTGATGGCAAAGTGTGCCGTTCCACTGACCTTGTCCAGCGCGTGCAAATAGTAGGGCAGTACGCCCAGCTGAATGAGTCGTCGTGATAGCGCGTCCAGGGTATCAGCGTTGTCGTTTATATCTTTTAAGAGCACCGTTTGATTAAGCAAGTTAACCGGTGAACAACGAAATTTATCCAAGGCTATCGCAACACTGTCATCAAGTTCGTTCGCATGATTGCAATGGAGTACCAGTGTTACTGGTACACGTGTGTTGCTCAACAGATTGACCAGTGATTCGGTAACTCGCTGTGGCACGGCAATCGGAAACCGACTGTGTATACGGATAAGGCTGACATGGGCTATTTGCTGCAGTTCATCGAGCAGGGTGGCCAGCACACTGTCTTTAAGCATGAGGGGTTCACCACCGCTGAGTATGACCTCGCTGATGTCGCTGTGGTGCCTAATATAGTCGAGTGCAGGT
>CALKXZ010000077.1 GCA_938003775.1 uncultured Granulosicoccus sp.
CATTGCTTCTGAATCATCAAAAAACGCGGTGCAGCCGGAGAGCGCTCCTTGGGTATCAGACGGTAAAATCGGAAACACCGCACCCAATTTATCAGTGGGTGACATTGAATCAGTCACTGATCAAGCGCCGGATCAACCACCTGGTTTTGATCAGGCGATGGCGTACTGGGGTCGCATAGTCCATGAACAGTTATTGTTTCAGATGGATTTGCGTCGTAAGGATGTCAATCGCATGTCCGATGATCAGTTACGCAAGGAATCCAGCCAATTGATTAGCGAGATCATCGGTAGTCTGGATGATCAGCTGCCAGAGGGATTGGATCGGAATACGTTGTTGGAAAATGTGTTGAACGAATCAGTCGGACTGGGTCCGCTTGAACAGTTCCTGGACGACGAGAGTATCACTGAGATCATGGTGAACAACTACCGTGAGATCTTTGTCGAACGCCATGGCAAACTTGAACGTTCGGCGACGCATTTCAGTAGCGATGCGACCGTTTCAGCGGTGATTGAACGCATCATTACTCCGCTAGGTCGTCGTATTGATGAAAGCAGCCCCATTGTGGATGCGCGTTTAAAGGATGGTTCACGCGTTAATGCCGTGATTCCACCATTAGCGCTTAAAGGGCCAAGCCTGACGATCCGCAAATTCCCCAAGCACCGGCTGCATTTTTCAGACCTAGTAACCTTTGGATCAGTCAGCGCGCCTATGGTGGAATTTCTACGCGTGTGCGTCGAGATGCGCAAGAACATCATTGTGTCTGGTGGTACCGGTTCAGGTAAAACCACGTTACTCAACGTATTGTCCAATTTCATTCCGGATACGGATCGTATTGTGACCATCGAGGATGCCGCTGAACTGAAGCTTGTACAGCCCAATCTGGTATCACTGGAATCACGACCTTCGAACCTGGAAGGGAAGGGGGCCGTACCGATTCGTGATTTAGTCCGAAATTCACTGCGTATGCGGCCGGACAGAATTGTTGTTGGTGAGTGTCGCGGTGGCGAGGCTATCGACATGTTGCAGGCGATGAACACCGGACACGATGGCTCGCTGACCACCATTCACGCCAATACGCCTCGCGATGTGCTGTCACGACTGGAGGTACTGGTACTGATGGCCGGTATGGATTTACCTGTCACCGCTATTCGCGAACAGGTCGCCTCGGCCGTGGACATGATCATCCAACAATCCCGATTTCCTTGTGGTTCAAGAAAGATTACACGTATCACTGAAGTGACCGGTGTTGAGAGTGGCACCGTGCAATTGCAGGACATTTTTCGTTACGAGCAGCAGGGCGTGGATGCGTTACGCAAGGTACGCGGGCACTTTAGCGCTACTGGCGCCATTCCCAGCTTTTACGAGGAGCTTCGCGACATTGGTATCGAGGTTGACTTGTCCTTTTTTACACCCGGGGTGCTAGGTGATCGCTTGGGTGAGCAGCCGGGTGAGCAGATGAGTGAGCACTCATGAGCATGATGCTGATTCTGGCCGTGCTGTTTATTAGCATCAGCGTGGTGACGTTTTTCTGTATGAGCAGCACGACCGATGCGTTCGACCAGTACTCGGAGAAGCTAACAGATACTGCTGAAACTAACATGCGCAAGCTGTTCATGTTTGCCGACACACGCAAGCTCATGGTTACCTACATTGCTGCGTTTATTATCATACCGGCCGTATTGTTACTCTCCGGTGCCGGACTGCTGTTCGCCAGTATCTCTGTTGTTGTACTGATCGGCACACCGCGTGTGACGTTTGCGCATCTGGCAGCTGTTCGGAAAGTGAAAATCAACGAAGCGCTACCTGATGCACTGACGCAAATATCTGGTGCCATGCGGGCAGGGTCAACCTTTGCGATGGCCTTACAGTCCTACGTGGATGAACACAAAGGGCCCTTAGGACAGGAGTTCTCACTACTGCTGCGTGAGCAACGAGTGGGTGCCCGGCTTGATGACGCGCTGGACAGTCTGGCTGAGCGTGTCCAGAGTGAGGAGATGGATCTGGTGGTCTCGGCAGCCCTGATTGCCAATGATATCGGTGGCAACCTTGCCGAGATTCTGCAAAGCCTGGCCGAGACTATCCGCAGAAAATTGGAGATGGAAGGTAAGGTTAAATCGTTGACTGCACAGGGACGTTTGCAAGGCTATGTGGTGTCAGCCCTGCCGTTCGGCATTCTGGTACCGCTGACCTATTTTGAACCTGAAGCAACACTGCCTATATTCAATTCATTACTGGGCTGGTTGTTCCTCGGTGTCATTATTGTCATGGAAGTCATTGGTGGTCTGATTATTCGAAAAATAGTGAACGTTGATATATGAGCATACTGATAATCAGTCTGCTGTTTGGTGGCTTCGTGACATTGCTTATGTGGCAGGTCATTGCTGTTTTTACTGCGGTACCTAACGAGGATCGACATTTCCTGGATCGCCCAGCGCTCGGCTTTCGAATGGTCTGGCCACTGATACAGCTATTGGTACACCACTTCGGCTCATTGATGAGTGAGACACAAGTGCAACAGGTACTTCAGCGTCTCAAACGAGGTGGCGTGGAATACAGTTTATCCCCGCAGCAATTTATGGCAGCAAAAGTGGTCAGTGCCGTTGGATTCGGTGCATTGATGACACTAACCGGGCTGCATATTGGTGGCGTTAGCGTCGCTTTGGGTATGTTGGCAGCGCTGGGTGGATTCTACTACCCAGAGTTGTGGCTTAAAGAGTTAACGCGCACTCGCGCCACCGCCATCTTGCGTACGCTGCCGTTTTATCTGGATGTCATCACCTTAGCGGTAGAGGCTGGTACCAACCTGACCGGTGGGCTAACGCAGGCCGTGCAGAAAACCAGTGACACACCACTACGCCGAGAATTGAGCCGGGTATTGCGCGATATTCGTTCGGGTAAGACCCGGGCAGATGCTTTGCGTGACATGACGGATCGAACCGGAAGCGCCGCGGTTGGCAACGTGGTGACTGGATTGATACAGGCTGAGAAGACGGGTTCAAGCCTAGGGCCTTTATTACGTGCGCAAGCCAATCAATTGCGAACACAACGTTTTCAGCTGGCTGAAAAAAGAGCCATGGAAGCGCCGGTGAAACTATTGGGTCCGCTGGTGATGTTTATTTTTCCAACCACGGGCCTGGTGATCGGATTTATTTTGTTGAGCAAAGCTATTCAGGAAGGATTGATCAAGTGGGCACCACTGCTGTGGGCGTATCACTGGCCAGGCTGAAAGAGGCCCGACATACCCATGACGATCGTGAATGCTGTGGGGTTCATGTTAATCATTGCTCGTGTTGATACGTGATGTTGGCACGACAATATGCAAGGAGTAGAGAGAATGATTAGGTTTTTGGCAAGGCGAGAAAAAAGAGTTGATTCTGCCTGGGCGTTTGGACCATTCAGTTGCGTAAAAGCATTGACGTTGGTTGTGTTAGCGGTTGTGGTTCTGTCTGGTTGTAGCAATGACACGGTGCCGGTTGATTCTGCACTGACGATTACTCCAGAGTCACATTCGACCCACATCACGGAGCGACAATCCGCCCAAGGGCAATGCCTGTTTGATGCCAATAACCATGTGGATATACCCATTCTCATGTTGTTGACAACGGCGAATGGCTCACCGATTGGTGAGGCAACCCTGAATGTATATACCGACTTCGCAGCCAATACCTACAGCGGGTTACCGGTACTGAGCCTGTATGACGATCTGAACAGCAACGGTGTTGTGGATGCTGATAGTGAGCTGATCAGTGGTACCAATGACAGTATCGCGCGGGTTAAGACCGGCCAGTGGACAGGTGCACGCTCACTGCTGCTGCGCGTGAATTTATCGTGCGCTTTCAAAGGTGAGGTGTTCGCCTTTACCGGTGGAATCAGCGGGCGAGCAAGCATAGATGTTGTCGCACAAGATGTCCTACGACCGCCAGAAATCCCCCAAAATGATGCGCCGAGTCGGTTATGAGTCTGTCGATCAGTTTGATGAATTTTGTTAAGAAAATGAAGAATCGCTACCTTGAGAATAAGGTGACGCTGCGACGATTGGGCGCGCCGCTGCTGTATGCCTACGATGCCAACACGTTTATCCGACGCTTGCGTGGACTGCATGGTGTGCCGCCATTGGGCCCAACCGATGCATTGATCATCAGACCGTGCAAGGCAATTCACACCTTCAGCATAGATAAGCCTATTGACGTGATTTTCATGAATCGCAAAGGCGTTATTCTGAAATTGAAAACCTTGCAACCTAATCGAGTAATGCTGTGCCTCAAAAGCACGGTGGTCGTCGAGATGGCCGAAGGAACTGCTGAGCGAATTGGCTTGGGTACCGGACAGCAATTTGTACCCGACGGGAGTCGCTGGTGAGCGCGCAGTTAATTAGCGTCGCCACTATGGCAAGGTTGTTTTCGGTGCTGCTGCTAGTGGCAAGTCTGCAAGCCTGTGTGTCACCGGGAACCCTTGCTAACAAGCCACCTGGATTGAGTGCTGCTTCGCAAGAGTTGTTTGCGTTAATCGATCAAGCCGAAGAGGCATACCGCAGCAATCGATGGAAAGATGCCACTTCGTTATATCAAAAGGTGCTGGTCAAGGTGCCCGAAGACCCGTACGTCTGGTTTCGGCTGGGCAATACACTGACCCAGCAGCAGCAATACAACCAGGCCATCTACGCTTACGAGGCATCACTGCAGCGAGATGCCAGGCAATCAAAGCCATGGATCAATCTGTCGACCACCTATTTGCTTGGTGCTCAGCTGGCCACACTAAGGGCTTGGGAGGCTATGGGTGAGAATGATCCAGCCCGAGCAACCGTCAGCGAACGACTTAACACCTTGTCGCGACTGCTTCAATAAATCCACTAGCCTGGACCGGTTCAGGTTAGTTATTACCAGGGAGAGGTAGAGTTATGCGAGTGAAAAATAGAATCTTAGCGACTGCGACGAATTTTACGAGCAAAGCGCAATCATGGTGGGTGACTACCCAAGTGCGGATCTTTACTAAGAAGCCACGGCGCACATCGTCACGATCATCAGTCAGAATTGTCGTATCGCACCCGTTGGATCAGGTACCGCAACTTCAATCTGGTGCATCACTGGCCGAATTTTCAATCATCACACCCGTTGTACTAATACTGGGTATGGGCACGGTTCAGGCCGGACTGATTTACCACGGCAAATCCACATTGAACTACGCCACGTTTGAAGCGGCGCGTAACGGTGCAGTTAACAATGCACAACTGGATGTCATGCGCCAAGAACTCGGACTGCGGCTCGCCCCGTTGCAAGGGGGCGATGGTAGTGCGGCAAGTGCCCTGGTGGCTATCACTAAATCAAAGATCATGGTCAATGATCCCATTGGCACACGTGTCAAAGTACTCAATCCCACCACTGCGGCCTTTGATGACTGGGGCGTGAACAGTAGCGAATTTAATCGCCGTGTTCTGCCCAATGCGCATCTACGACATCGTGACCACACCATTGGCGCCACATCAGGACTCAGTTTGCGAGTATTTTAGGAATTTTCTCGTCGTTTTCAAGACTTGAAACTATGAAATTCGAATTCAGCACTTCATTTTGATTAAAAATAGTCCCTTTTGAACCCATTCTAACATGCTCGCTGCGCAAAATATTATCACGGCTCAAGACCGCGATGCCATTCACGCAGGCCTTGATGAAATCAGCGCAGAAATCAAAGCGGGCATATTTCCCTTCTCAGAT
>CALKXZ010000078.1 GCA_938003775.1 uncultured Granulosicoccus sp.
GGGTAGGTCTCAAGCTTCTTCGGTGATCACGCCTCCCGGTGGAAACTGTTTTGATCCCGACTGTACCGTGACAGTTGTGGCTGACAGTGCTAAGCGCGTTTCAGAATGTAATGAAGACAACAACTCAGGGACGAATACCACACGAGGTTAGTAAGGCGCTAGGTAATAGAGGCTTTGAATACGATCTGGGATTAACAGAAAACCCTGCGTTATTTTGAGGAACATATGATGAAAAAGGAACACAGCCCCGACGGCTTTGGCATGACACAAGCGGAAACCAAAGCAGAAGCTGCGAAAACTCCAGCTCGTTCAAAACTTCCTTTGCAGCTACGCACCGCATACGCAGTGGGTGGACTATCTGCTTGTGAGATGGTGGCTATTGTGACAAATTTTTCAAGCACTGCAATACCGGTGGAGATCGAGTTTTTCACCGGTTTCAATGCCCTGGCTAGAGGCATCGCAACCCTTACATTAAAACCAGGAGAAACGGGTACGCTTGCCACTGCCTCACCCATTCCTGATTTTCAGATTAACGCCGTTCGAGACACAACCACACCGTTTGCAGGTTACGCTCAAATTCATGCACCAACCAGTGAAATTGGTGTTCAGGTGAATGGGATAGGCAGGGTTGGAACAAGCAATCAATCAGCTGTTGGTATAAAAGTCTTTCGTCCGCCGTTTCAACAAGGTGATTGAGCAATGCGTGATTGAAATTTCGTGTTCTGTGCGGATAATTGAGCGAGCCGTGCACGGTGACCAATAACTTTAGTACTCTCGGTTTATTGGGCCGATAAGGCTTGGTGTCGCTCGAACGCGGAGTTGAGTTCGACAGAATTACAATTCAGGAGTCAAACTCTTCGACGAATCGTAGTCCGGCAATGTTCAATGTTGGTGCTAACTCAAATTGGATCGAATATCGTTGGATCAATATTCCAAACAGGCACACCGTAGTCAGGGCCCCACGCACCGATGCTGTCCTTTGCATCAAAGTAAATTACAGATGTCAATCGGTCGTATTTTTTGAAACTACGAAATGCCTGAAGCATCCAGTTAGCCTGAAATTCTTTGTCACCCATGACGCCCAGTTCGGCAATTATCACGGGCTTCTCGTACTGATGTACGAAATTGTATCTTTCACTAAATATTTCGTCGAATGAGCGGACTGAATCGAAGTTATCCAATTCCCAATCTGGGTAGGCATATACAGACAGCCCCACATAATCAACATATTCAGTGCCTGGCCAGTAGTTTTTTAGTTCACTGTGCCCTACCGGAGACCAAACGAAATAGATCTGATTGTCGCTTTCGCTTAATTTATCATGCACGTACCTATAGGCTTTAATATATTTTTCATATTCAACAACAGCCCAGGGATACCTGCCGGTAACATTTTCCATCTCATGAGCCCATCGTAAAAATACAGGTACATTGATTTGGGATATGTTGCTACTGATACGTTCAATTTCTTCGTCGTAGTGTCCGGCTACAATGTCATCCAATAAAACAGATTCTAATAAATCGGATGTAGGGTATGGCTCGATAGTTATTATGGGCCATCTATCACTCTCCAAGGTCACTCTCATATCACTAATAAACTGACTATGATTATCTACGCTCCAATCATAGTAAAAGTGATTAAATGCCATTGCGCTGGAGTCCGAAAAATTGTCGTTAAAGTCGTAAACTCCGAATTTCACATTCGATGCATGTACATCACTTAATATACTTTCTGCATTAGCATTGTTAAACCCGTGCATAATGCCTCTTGCAGCTATAGGGCCGCCTATGAAAACGGCATAAGCTGACAGGCAGACAACAAATACAATTAATAAATTGGACTGAAATTTATATTGAGTTGACATCGTATTCCATCATCGGCTCTAGAACCGTGGTGTTTGCTTCATGCTTGTGCAGTGTTAGCAGTGAGATGATAACTACTGAATAAATTGCGCCATTAAATAGTGCAAAGAAATAATATCCCGCAACTTTTTCAGAACCTGGAACGAGTACAACAGGCAGCAGCGATGCAAGTACTATGAATAGATAAGGCGTCAATAAACGCAATGGCAATTGCATGGTCACTGCGCTTCCTTTAGGGGTAACTTTGAAATCTGACGTGCGATTGGTAACTGTGTCTACTATCCCAGATACTACACCTATTAATATCCAGGGCCATCTTGTCAGATAGAATAGAGCGATTTCCCAACTGATAACTTTAGCCTGCATCGGCCGTAGTAATTGATTCTTTTTCAAAAACACCACCAGCATCGTCACTGTGCCAATGAGAGTCAGGTACCAGAGCATAAATTCTAAATAGACCACATCTAGCCAGGGCGTATTTGTGAGTATGGCAATTGGCGGCATGACATGGCTCAGCAATATAGTCAGCGCTATAAACGTATACCATGACTGCGCAAATACAAATTGAAATTTCATGCCGGTGGAAAGTCGTCGAAATAATTTTGGCGTTAACGTTAGACCGATTGTCGTTACGCTTTTAGACCATTGATATTCCTGTGTAATAAAATCCATAAATGTTGCGGGACCTTGCCCCAAGGCGATAGCGTTTATTGCATGTACACCTTTCCAACCATGAGCATTCATCAACAAGGTCGTCGAATGGTCCTCAGCCAGATCTGGCCCTAGTCCACCTATTGTTTTTAATGCAGATGTCCGAACAGCATAGTGTGATCCAATGCAAAGTGGTGCAAATCCATCACTGTATCCGGACTGGACAGCACCGTGTATAGCAGATTCGGCATAAGCTCTACCTCTCGAAGCCCAGCACTCATCGAAATTAGAGGTACATAAGCTCGGGGCAGACACATAGCCTATTTCGGGATCGGAAAATGGACGCAGCATTTCCTCCAAATAGTTTTCTTGTGGTACATGATCAGCATCCAGTTGCACAACGATGTCATAGTTCATATATCCAAAATGATCGTAAAAATAAGCAAGATTTCCCTCCTTGCATTTAGTACGTCTTGGCCACTGTTTATTATGATACTCATCAACACCTTGTCGAGTTGAGATTTTAACGCCGTGCTCTGCACACCATCTTCGAGTCGAATCGGATGGCGCCTCATCCGCAAGCCATGTGTCATGTGGAGTGCTCTGAGAGAGCATCGCGCGCAACGTGGACTGTACAATGCTAAACGGCTCACTTGGCGCCTTAGTCACAACCATTGCGACCCTTACATCGCTTGATATCGTTAGATCTGGGTTTGGCTTCTTCATTCTGAGAATGAAGTAAACAAAATAAATGGGCGTCAATACATTCCAGCCAACTACAAAACTACACAACAAAAATGTCGAGGTGCTTGAGATATGGGAATTATCAAACCACCAATGTATAAAGAACAGCAAGGTTGTCAACCAAACAACACTCAACAGTGAAAGACTCAATACTTGATACTTATCCAGAGTACTTACAAGGAATTTACGCTGACTTAACGCTCTGGTATATTGAATTGATTGCATTGTTAGACTTCGCTTATTGATTTATACTTTGGGTAAAAGCAGTGCTTGTATGCCAGGCCACTGCATATTTATATTCGATGACATTAATCTGGCGTATGTACTGTTAATTATTGGTAGTCAGTCGGAACAGATGATGATGGGTTAAAATTCTGCTGCATCCTTGACTTAAAATTAAGATGTAAGGCATCCGATTTCTTGCAGACAGTGTTTGAATCCTCTGAGAAAAAAATTTGCGCCCTAACAATATTGTCTCGATCCAGACCAGACCTTCGGTGCAGTTGTTACTTCTGTCTTCAGATTCTCTACGCTATGTAAAATATATATTGGTTAATTTCATTAATGGCGCCTTACAGATTCGTGTGACTTATTAAGTTCTGAATAGTTTCGTTAAAGATAGTATTGAAAAATCTGGGTATTACCCCTAGTACATCACTGCTGACAACAGCCACGATAACGCTACTATTACTTATAAGTAAGAACAAACTATCAATGATTGACCAACCGAAGTGTCACTTGGCAAAGGGTTTAATTCGGTCGGGTTTATACGAGAGTATGTTCAGCGTTGTTGAAGAGTGTATGGAAATACATCTATTCCCAGGTGCATTGCGTGGCGCAGTTGAAAAGCCGCCGTGGGAACTTTGTGGATTCTACGAAGCAGTGCAAGAAATTAAAATTGTCTTTATGCAATCAGATAGTTCAGAGAGGATGTCGTTGGGTTTATTTTATTTTCCATGGTGTATTGGGAGAGTAGACACCGCTTAGCAGGAAATGAATACACTTCTTAGTTGATTTAATTCCGAGGGAATCAAGACTACTCTGATCTTTAGATGCGGCTATTGAGGCGGGGGAGCTATTCTGGACCGATAATGTAGGCAGTGCCGGTTTAGATAGAGTTTGGATGGTCTGAACGACTTGAGCAGCCTGATATTGCGAATCGTTCCGTGTAGATGCTCATGACAATTACGAGTAATTGGTTGCTTGCTCATCGAACAAAGCTAATTCGATTCAAAACGTATTTTTGCAATCTGCGTAAATGACCTACGCAATTACATTAAGTCACTATTTGTCAATCTGCGCTTTGCAGTTGTGGTATGAAAATTTCATAGCTCTGCTGAATCATCGCCTCATCAAGGCCGATGTGTCGCATGGTTACGCGCCATGCGGCGACTGCGGTTCAGTGCCTTGCATTCGCCTTCGGAATCACACCGGCACTGTCCATGGCAAAGTCATGGTTTTCCTCAGTCTGTGCGTAGATGTCTGAACAACAGGCGAAATTCTAATTTCCTGTGTCCGCCCCATTTCAGCCTCTGTTCAGTAACTCTCTTGAAACATTAATCAAACATGAGCACCGCCAACCAGCGCTGCAACTAACGAATATCACAATGTGCCCGAATAGTTTTTTATATTCATGCACCGAGATATTTATAGGAGACACGCCAGACTAATAGTCGGCGTACTGTATGCGCACCAAATTCAAGACGAAAAAAAGCCGCCCCTGATAGATCAGTAAGCGGCCTTCACTGCAACCGGATTGTTTAAACCGTTATCGGGCGGGGCAGTGCCCCGCCACAGTGACAACCTGCGGATCAAGCTGCCATCAAATGGGTCTTGATCTTCTTCATTGCCGCTTTCTCAATCTGGCGAATGCGTTCAGCCGATACACCGTATTCATCAGCCAGTTGGTGCAAGGTTGATTTCTCGTCTTCCAGCCATCGTCGTTGCAAAATTGTCCGGCTTCGGTCGTCAAGAATCTCAAAACCAGCTGCCAGTCCCTCATGCGAATTGCTTCGACCATCTTCACGCTCAAGAATGGTTGATGGGTCATCTTGATCCTGAAACAACGATTCAGACGGTGACAAACTGACGCGATCTTCGCTGGCACCCGGAGGTGCATCGAAAGCCGTGTCATGACCGTGCATGCGAGATTCCATTTCAACCACAACCTTGGCATCAACACCCAAATCAGCCGCTACAGCTTCCACTTCTTCCTGGCTGAACCAGTTCAGCTGCTTCTTAGCACTGCGCAGTTTGAAAAACAGTTTGCGCTGTGATTTGGTGGTTGCTACCTTGACGATACGCCAGTTGCGAATGACATACTCATGTATTTCTGCACGGATCCAATGGACCGCGAAGGAAATCAGTCGGACACCGACATCTGGGTCGAACCGCTTGACTGCCTTCATCAGACCAATGTTGCCTTCCTGAACGAGATCAGCCATGGGTAAACCATAACCTTTGTAGGTTCGGGCAATATGCACAACAAACCGCAGCTGAGACATAACCAATTGACGAGCGGCGTCTAGATCTTCATCGTCACGTAACCGGCGCGCCAGGCTCTGCTCTTCTTCAACAGAGAGCAGGTTGATGTTGGCAATCTTGGCCAAGTAGCTATTCAGATCATCTGTGATGACCGGAATTGGCAAGGTGTTCGTGTTTGCAGTCAGGGCATTACTCATAAATTTCTCTCCAACAATCGTCGGGATGCTCGTATTTTAGCACTCACTACCTGAGAGTGCTAAATAGCGGCAAAGTTCCGGCCAGATTGATGTTAGCTGCGCCGAATTTCTCTGCTTTAGATTTACGTAAAGTTCTACGAAAACAGGGGCTTACAGGATCAACCCTGACTTGATCCTGGTGGTGTTAGTTGCTGTGATGGCCGGTATAGACTGCTTAGCGCTCCAACCAGGCCGAGCACCATAGAAATCGCTAAAACCAGTAAAATTTGTGACCCAGTAGGCATTGTTAGCTGAAACGTGCTGTCGTACAGAGAGGACAGGTCATCAGCGGGGCGGCGTATCGCATTGAAGGCCAGAACCGCCAGAATGCAGGCCACCAACCCACCCAGAAATCCGTACAAAGCACCCGTGTAGATAATGGGTCTGTTCATGAAATGCGTGCTGGCACCGAGTAAATTGGCTACCTGCATTTCGCTCTTTCGTCGGAGTAGTTCAAGCCGGATGGTATTACCGATGACCAGCAATGCCGTCAGTGTCAGAAACACGGCCAGCAGTCCGCCAACCAGCTGTACGAGAGACACCACCGCTTGCAAGCGTTTTACCCAGCGTAGATCCACCTGAACACGTTCAACGGAAACTTCATCTCGTAGGCTATCTGCCAACGTTTCCATCCGGCCGGAATTCAGTGTGTTGCTGTCAGGAAATACCATGATGGCACCCGGCAACGGGTTGACACCCAATGTATCGAGTGCATCGGCCAGGTCACTACTTTTTCTAAACTGCGTTAATGCCTCCTCGCTTGATAAGAACCGGGCTGAACGAATGCCCGCTTTACCAGTCCACGATTCCGCCAGTGCGGCACCGTCAAGGTCGCTGACATCCAGTTTGAGATAGGCCGTCAAGCTTTCGCCCTGCAGACTGCGCGAACCGAGTTGCTGTAGCTCGCTACTGGCGAACAGCAGCATGGTGGGTAGTGCCAGCGTGATACCCAGAACCAACACAGTAATCAGGCTGGCAAATGAGTGCTGCCGGAGTTGCGACAGACTCTGGGCGATGGCGTAGCCGCGTTTCGTATACCGCCAACGCGATCCTACCGCGTTGTGTATATCTTCCGGTTGCGGTTTGTCTTTCATCGCGGGTCGACCATCTGACCCTGGTTTAATCGGAGCCGGGGATAGTTAAACGTGTTGAGGATACCGTCATCATGGGTGGCGAATACTACAGTGACGCCCGAGGCATTGAATTGCATCAGTAATTGCATAATCTCGGCACTGATATCGGCATCCAGGTTGCCGGTGGGCTCATCAGCCAGCAGTACTTTTGGGCGCGCAACGACTGCGCGGGCTATACCGATACGTTGCTGCTCTCCACCAGAAAGTGATTCTGGGCACTCCGTGGCCTTATCGGCCAGACCCACTTTTTTCAAAGCGGCTGAAACGCGTACCTTGATGTCGTTGTATTTGTAGCTGCCGATGATCAGCGGGAAGGCGACATTGTCGAACACATTACGATCGTTCAAAAGCTGGTTGTCCTGGAAGACTATACCCATCTGCTGGCGGAGCGCAGACTCCTGGCGTGGCTTCAATCGGCTATACACTATATGACCAACCTGAATATCACCGTTGGTTGGTCGCTGCAATCGGGCCAATAATTTGAGTAGTGAGCTTTTACCTGCACCGGAATGACCGGTTAGGAACGTGAACGAACCGGATTCGAGAGAAAACGAGATATTTTCCAGTGCGAATCGCCCTGGCTGATACTCCAGGCTGACGCGATCAAACACGATCACGAGGCTGAAACCAGTGCATCCACATACCGCTGTGCTTCGAATACTTCCAGATCGTTGACTTGCTCGCCCACTCCGATAAATCGAATCGGCAGCCCCAGATGCTCAGCGATGGCGAAAATAACGCCACCCTTGGCAGTGCCGTCTAATTTGGTAACGACCATGCCGGTCAGTCGCATGGCCTCATGGAATTGTCTTGCTTGATTCAGCGCATTCTGACCCGTACCACCATCTAGCACGATCAATGTTTCGTGTGGCGCGCGGGTGTCTACCTTGCCAATCACACGCTTCACTTTCTGCAGCTCTTCCATCAAATTATTCTGCGTATGCAGGCGCCCGGCTGTGTCGGCAATCAGTACATCAATTCCGCGCGCCTTGGCCGATTGCACGGCATCGAATATGACAGAGGCGGAATCCGCCCCCGTACCTTGCGCTATGACCGGCACGTTGTTGCGTTCCCCCCACGTTTGTAGCTGTTCCACCGCCGCCGCTCTAAAGGTGTCACCTGCTGCTAGCATGACGCTCTTCCCACCGTCCTGTAATTGTTTGGCAAGCTTGCCAATGGTGGTGGTTTTACCAGAGCCATTGACACCAACAACCAGAATAACGAAAGGATCATCACTGTCTGGAATTTCCAGGGGTTGCTCTACCGGTGTCAGTAACTTAACCAGCTCACTGTGCAGTGCCTGGCGAAGTGCGTCGGAATCACTGACCTCTGATCGACTCACCTGGCGATTCAGCGCCTTCATGACCTGCGAGGTTGCGTCAATACCCACATCAGCCATGATCAACTGGCTTTCCAGTTCTTCCAGCAACTCGGCATCAATAGGCTTGTTGCCGAGCATGAAGTCGAGCAGGTTGTCACGAAATTTTGAGCGAGTGCGGTTAAGCTTTGCATCTAACGGAGCGGCCGTGTCCGGCTGCTCCTCGCGCTGTGTTTTTTGCCGCTTTAGAAAACTGAAGATACCCATCGATTGAGCCGTGGTTTATGAGCTGAGAATAGAAAGTGAACGCCTAAGCGACACTAAAACAAAGACTATAGACAGTCTGAGGCCGTAGGATTGCAGAACCGTGTTCTTTACCTACCGAGCGCCATCCTGGGTCGTGCTAAAACACTCTTTTGCCGCATTGTGTCCGCAGGCCACACGCCTGCCAGGTGCGCCGGTATTATGTGCCTTCCTGCAACGACGCATCCTATCATCGTCCCCATGTCTTCAGACTCTGGTCGACACACACCACAGCGCCATGCACCTGGCCAAATACGCATTATTGGTGGGCAGTGGCGCGCTCGAAAGCTTAACGTAGCTGCCGTACCGGGACTGCGCCCCACTGGCGATAGAGTGCGGGAGACACTGTTCAACTGGCTACAGGCGCAGGTGGCAGGTAGCCACTGCCTCGACCTGTTTGCAGGATCAGGGGCGCTGGGTCTTGAAGCGCTTTCTCGATATGCCCGATCGGTGACGTTTGTTGAGCCCAATGTCACAGCGTTTCGAACGCTCCGAGAATCACTCAATAAAGTCGATTGCCAGGTGCAGGATGAGATCAGCAATGCGCTTGCACCCACGGGTGATGATGTTGATTTGCCGCAACCGGGCATCGCCAGACTGATCAACACAACGGCGCAACAGTTCCTGGCTAGAAATGCTCAGCCCTATAATATCGTGTTCATTGATCCACCTTTCGATTCTGCAGTGCAATGGGAGACGCTGGCAGCGTTGTCCCCGGGGCACTTGGCGACAGATGCGCTGATTTATGTGGAAGCGCCGAGGCGACAATCGCAGCCTGAGCAACTGCCTCACACGATGCGTGTCATTCGCGAAAAAGAGTTTGGTGAGGTTTGCGTGCGTCTGATACGGATGTCCGGTGCATAGTCTGAGCTTTTGCACCCAGGGCCACAGTGTGGTGAAGCTCGGGGTCACTGCGTGAGTTGCATGGCAGGCGTATTTCGCCCACACTCGTAAGCTTAAGCTAGAAGCCTGTGCAGGCTTCTACAGGAACAAACCAATGGGGACACCCTGATGCGCGTTACAGCCATCTATCCTGGCACATTCGATCCAATGACCGTTGGGCATATTGATGTTGCCAGACGCGCCAGCAAAATGTTCGATGATGTCATCGTGGCGGTGGCCGCCAGCACCAGCAAAAGTCCGTTTTTTTCGCTCGAAGAACGGGTGGAAATGGCAACCGGTATTCTGTCTGATTTGGACAATGTGACCGTACAATCCTTTGGTGGTCTGCTAGTAGAGTATGCCAAGGAGGCTGGTAGTAAAGTCATTGTGCGCGGCTTGCGTGCTATTTCAGATTTTGAGTACGAGGTTCAGATAGCCGGTGTCAATCGTCATATGGCCCCGGATATAGAAACCGTGTTCATAGCAGCAGCTCAGGAATACACGTTTTTGTCTTCTAGTATTGTCAGAGAGATTGCCCGTTTGCACGGTGATGTTAGTGAATTCGTGCACCCGATAGTGATCGAGTCGTTCACCCGCCGACATGACCGTGCCTTGCACGAGGGAAATGTGTAATGGCGCTGTTAATAACAGATGAGTGCATCAACTGTGATGTGTGCGAGCCCGAGTGTCCGAACAACGCTATTTACCAGGGCGAAGAGATTTACGAAATTCACCCGCACCTGTGTACAGAATGTGTCGGGCATCATGATGAGTCGCAGTGCGTTGTCGTGTGTCCGGTGGAATGCATTATCATTGACCCGGACAACACAGAAACCCAAGGACAGCTTCTGTTGAAATATAAGGCGCTGATGAAGCAGCAGCCGGAATAGTCTCGGTCAGCGAATTAGACGCTCTTCCCACGGGGCTTGCTATGGGTCTTGCCATGGGTCTTGCCATGGGTCTTGCTATGGGTCTTGCTATGGGTCTTGTGTAAACTTTCTATCAACGCTGGCACAGGCGACAATAAAATGTGGAGCGCTGTCCCAGAGTTTTCTGCGCAATTGGTTCACCGCAGCTGTGGCAGGGTTCACCGGTGCGGCCATAGACTTGTAACGATTGTGCAAAGTATCCTGGGTTGCCGTCGCTGTTAACAAAATCTCTTAAGGTCGTACCACCTTGGGTGATAGAGCGCTGAAGCACAAACTTTATTTTGTCGGTTAACACTTCTGTCTCTTTACGGGTGATGCGCCTAGCCGCACGTCCAGGTCGTATTCCTGCCATGAACAAAGACTCACTTGCGTAGATGTTGCCAACGCCGACAACCACCTCACTGTTCATAATCAAATTTTTGATAGCTACCTGTCGGTTGCGAGTAGCGCGAAATAGGTGATCTGCGTTGAAGGCATCATCTAATGGTTCTGGGCCAAGTTTGGCCAGCAGTGGGTGTAGTGGGTCATCAGCCGCCTGCCATAAAAAACAACCGAAACGCCTCGGATCATGGAAGCGCAGCACGCTGCCGCTGCTCATCGCCAATTCAATGTGATCGTGCTTGCGACGCGGCTCATGGCTTTTGCAGATACGCAGACTGCCAGACATACCCAGGTGCACTATAGCCGTGCCCGCTAGTACGTTGATCAACAAATATTTACCGCGACGCTGCACCGATTTGACCTTCGCGCCTTGCAATGCCGTGACGTCAGTGGGGACTGGCCAACGCAAGTTAGCGTTGTGGATGGTCAGTTTTTCAACGCAGTTGCCCACCAAATGCGGTGCTATGCCGCGGCGAGTCGTTTCAACTTCTGGTAGTTCTGGCATCAGCGCGGTGCACTAGCGGGTAAATCGTCTGTCGGTAGTATGAATGCACATGGCGCATTCTCATAGCGTATGGCTGAAAAACGCGCAAAGTGATCTAAGGTTAACCATTGTTTTTTGGAATCGGTAACAAGCTCCAGTGTGTGAGAGCTCAGCACTGATTCGTTGCCCGTCAGGGGCCAGGTGACAATTTGTTGCGCACTGAGGTTATACCATGGTTCAAGTTGCTTATCGCTGAGTGTGCTGGTTCGGGTATCACCATTGGTATGAATGATCAGCTGATCAGGAGCACGGGTGAAAACATCCAGTGACGCTAAGGCAGTTATTCCACCATTGATCAATGAGAGGATCCATTCAGGTACGAACTCAACGCGTTGATTGCGTAGTATGTAACGACGTTCCCCAGTTAAGTCGGTGCCACCAATGTCAATCTGAGTATCGTTCAGGTACACCACCGCTTGCGGGTCCAGTAAACCGGCAGCGGCAAGATCAACCTCTTTGGCAGCATAACCGTGAACAACAGGTGCCAGCGCACCCAGCATTGGCTGCAGTCTTTGTAGATTCGTCTGCAGCGTGCAGGGCTGTTCTATCAGCCATGAATCTTTCGTGTTCGTTAACACTATGTCAGCGAATCCAGGTCGCTGGATAACGATACGCTGGGGTGATTCTGATGACACAACTGATACTGAATTCTGACGGGTGTCGTGGTAGAGAATGCCGACGATAAGTATCAGCAGTGCTGCCAGTAGGGCACCTGCCAGCACTACCAGGCGCTGGGTTTTATGGGCTTGTGTTTGCACGCTAGCCAGCGCGTCGGCGCCAGCGCACAACGCCTGCCAGGATTAACAGTACTAGTGGTAGTCCTGCAAGATAGACGGCGCTTAGTCCAATGATGGCCCGTGAACTCAGGATCAGCTCTGCATCGGGTGCTTTTTGTGTGACAAATTCTGCAGACAGCTCATCACCTGTCAACCATAACATCAGTGTCTCGATAAACGCTTGATTACCACCGTTATCAACAAACTGTGATGCGCCGAAATCAGCGTCGCCTATCACGGCAAAACGTTGCATGCCCGTATCGTTCATGCGCTCGATAGTGATACCTAGCAGCAGTGGGCCTGCAACCTCTTGTGTGTTTTCATCAAAACGGATTGCGCCACTGAGCAACCCAGTTTCTGTCCAGCTGGCTTGGGGTGTTTGCAGTAAAGGTTGAATCGTTTGACCAGCCAGTGGTGTTACTGCTAAGGCTGAGGCTTGCGGTAACAGTACCGGGTTGGTCAGCAAGGCGGTTATTGTATGAGC
>CALKXZ010000079.1 GCA_938003775.1 uncultured Granulosicoccus sp.
ATGCAGGCAAAACACGATGAGACAACAGGCCTTTGGTTATGTATCGGAATTCTCAGGATCGCCTTGATCTGTGTGGGTGAGAATCTGACCTGTGTCTGATTGCCCCTGATGGCATGTTTCCTGATTCCTGTTTGTGCTGAACTTAGAATTTGGAAAGATGCCTATATGCGGCCACATTTTTTAAAAACCGCTGTTGCTGCCATGGTTTGCTACCCGTTTGCCAGTCAAATGGTGTGGGCAGAGGCCTGGAATGGTAGCTACGCTGCCGAGGGGCAATGCTATTGCGTTGGAATTCAACCGTCATCTGTGGGTAGCAGAATTGTGCCAACACCCATTGGTGGTCAGGCCGTGTCGCAGGTGTGTCAGCGTATTGGCGATGGTCCGACGTTAACCCGGCAATCAGGGTTGTTTAACTATCCTGTGTATGCCGATCCTCAATGCGGCAATGGCCCGTTTACCACTGCTGCCGCGGACGAACAGTGCGTTGGCTCACTCGATGGCCAAACAGAAGACTCTGAGCATTGTGAAGGTGTTGGTCCCAAGTGGGATCTGCGCAGTGCGTTTTCTCGCCAAGGTGCGCCGGCTGCAGCCCAACCGGTTAAGGGTAAGTCTGAGGGATTACTGAATAAGCCCATTGTTACTACTTCCACCGTCAGTGTAGAAACAGGCAGTGATGATATAGGCACCGACAAGCCCGTTAAAACTACTGTCATTCGGTCAGCCTCTACGGCTAACCGTGACTTGTCAATCGTTGGTGACTTGAAGCCATTTACAGGTCGTAAGGTCACCATTGGTGGGCAACGGTATTTGCAGGCGCGTGATGGGCTTGCAGCCAATGGTGGTGAACCCGGTTCACGGATTATTCTGGACAGTCTCGTTTTTTTACTCGATGACGGCACTATTAACCCGGCAGATTTATACCGTACTTCTGATAATTCAACATCAGCTCCAGGTAATGCCGATGAAAAACCTGTCGAACCTGCGCTTAAGAAAGGGTTACCAGACCGGGTAGAGCGTGAATCAGGACAACAGTCCTCGACCGACAAAGCACGTGTTGAAACACCCGCAGAGAAGGTTGCTGTTGAGGATAAGCCCAGTAGCTTTAACGTCGAACAATCGCGTCAGCAAGCAGAGAAACTTGATGCTGCTAAGGCTCAACTGGCAGAGAATGCACGCTTAAAAGCACAGGCCAGGCTCACAGAGATCGAGAGGCTCAAAGCCAAGGCTAGCAAGAACACTGCTGAGCAGACACTAACTGTCACCCAGGAAACATCAAAAAAGCAAGCGGAATCTGACGCAGTGCAATCAGCGCAGTTGCGTGAACAGGCTGAAAAAAAAGAACAAACCGCGCGCGCCCAAAGGCAGGATAAACAGGCTTTGGATGCGCGTAAAATTGCTGAGAAAAAACAAGCGGACTCTGTAGCTGAAGCTGCCAAACAAGTGAAAAAAACAGCCAGCAATGCTGGTGCAGATGAAAATCAAGCATCTGGCAGCGCTGCAGAATCACCGTTTTTTGCGGCATTAAGACTGCCAGCAGCGGCTAGGCCCAGCTCACGAAATTTTGCGTATTTGGAAGCGATGCCTGTGAGCTATGACATTGGCGGTGGTGGAGCCTCTTTTGAGGCGAGCTATTCAAGCCAATCTCGGTTTCAATTTATGGGACGGCTTGGTGTAGCCGCCAATTACAACGAGCTGTTGGTCGGTGGTGGTTATTACTTGACGCCCGATACCGCTGATCGGTTAACGGTTGTACTACTGGCGGGTATCGAATATGGCGCGTTCGAACTGACGGATGATCAGCTGCCTGATGAGACAGTAGACTTCAGTGATTCTGGGTTGTTTTTCGGTGCAGCAACACGGTTTGTTATCAACAACCGCTTTGAATTGAAGGCAGGTGTTGGGTACAGCACATTTTTTGAAGGTGATGCCATGCTGTTTGGAAGTGGTTACTACCATGTCAACCATCAGCTTGATCTGGTTACGCGTTTCGAGGTCGGTGATAACGACTTGCTCGGCATCGGCGTACGTTTCTACTATTGAATATGGTGCGCAAAAACATGACAAACCAACCTTTATACCTACGAACTCTTGTAGTTTCGCTGATCATACTTAGTCTGGCAGCTTGTGGCGAAAGTGATTTGCTCAAACTGCAGGAAAAAGAACTGGATGATGCACGTCAGCTTGCTGCGCAAGCACCATCGCTGGGTCCTGCCAACCCAGTCACTGACGGCAATACAGACACAGGGGGCACTACCACAGGTGATGGTGCTACTGCCGGAGAAAGTGACACGGGTAATACCTCTGGCGATACCACTGATGGTGGTACAACCGGCAGTGATTCTGGAGCGACGGGTACAACGGCAGGTAGCACTGATGCAGGCAATACAACAGCGGGTACTGACACGGGGTCATCCACTGGTGGGCAATCAAATTCTGCGATTGATTTGAGTCAGTACGATTTAGTGTTCAGTGATGATTTTCGTGGGTCCAGTATTGATCCAGTGAAATGGAATACCGCCTTGGCATGGGGACCGGATCTGATCGTGTATGACCAGCTTCAGTACTATGTTGATACATTGAACAATCCTGATTTTGGCTATAACCCCTTCACCCTGGATGGTGAGCAGTTGACTATCACGGCTATAGAAACCCCGGAGGAGTTGCGTGCTGCTGCGAATGAGCAACCTTGGCTATCGGGTGTGCTGACTACTGCGGA
Source organism: uncultured Granulosicoccus sp. (assembly GCA_938003775.1). Taxonomy (GTDB): domain Bacteria; phylum Pseudomonadota; class Gammaproteobacteria; order Granulosicoccales; family Granulosicoccaceae; genus Granulosicoccus. Next base: position 2,717 of record CALKXZ010000079.1, read on the forward strand.
TAAGTTCGATTTCACTCACGGTTATGTTGAAGCGCGGGTTGACCTTCAGCCGGGTCGTGGAATTTGGCCAGCGTTCTGGATGTTGAGTTCTGAGTTTGAAGGGCTTAAGCCAGAATTGTTTATCATGGAATATGATGGGGCAAAACCCAACAGTATCTTTCATAATTACAACTATCAGGATGTGGACGGTAATCTGCGTTCACCGGGTCAGTGGGAGGTCAGCAGCAGCGGTATATCTGAAGGCTTTCATACGGTAGGTGTCGCATGGTCACCTGATGAGCTGCTTTTCTACATTGATGGCCAGCCGCGCTACCGCATTGTGGGTGAAAATGTACCCAGTCAGGATATGTACCTTATTCTGAACCTTGCTATGGGCGGATTATGGCCCGGAGCACCAGATGGCACCACACCAACACCTAGCAGTATTGTGGTGGACTATGTGCGTGCCTATCAGATGAAGCCCTGATTCAGGGCTTGCGCCGCGACAACCGAAAACCGTGACCCTTAATTGGTTATTGACCTTTCTTGTTTATCCGATTAAGTTATCTTTAGGCATCCAAGCTATACCAACGAGTTTAGGCTTATTGGGCTTTGGGGTTACCCCAAGGTTGAATATTACTAACATTTCGCTGCAGGAACGGTGCTGCACTACGTGCAGAGCGGTTCATGCGATTCATGGGTTGGATGCCTACTAAGAACCCTGGCCACAGGCGTGTTGACGAATGTATTAAACACATGAGAATGGTTTAAGGTTGAATTCAAAAACATTCTTTTGCAATCAGATTGCGGTTTGGCTATCTGCGCAAGAATGGCATTTCACCACATTGATCTCCACACTCATCGAGACTGTGGACAACTTACCTGCAGACGCAGACCAGCTTGTCAGTGAATTACTGAATGCATTGACGGATCATCGATCAACTGACGATATTTCCAAATTTCTACAAAGCAGCCACCGTGTCAAGCGCTGGTTTGCATCAGGGCTGGATACGCCCACCATTACCCAACTTAGCCTGCAACCGCCTGGTCTCAATAGGCTATCTGATAGCCGGTTGCCCCCACTCAATTCTGTAGGTGATCTGGCAGCTTGGCTTGACACGACCAGTGAGCAGTTAGATTGGCTGGCGGACCAGCAACGATACGATGTTGGGTCGCCCGACAAACTCAGACACTATCACTACAGTATCGTTAAAAAGCGTGATGGTCGAAAGCGACTGATCGAATCACCCAAAAGCCAGTTAAAGGCTGTACAGAGAAAGATTCTGGTCGAAATTCTACAAACGGCTGATGTTCACCATTGTGCGCATGGTTTTATTAAAGGTCGAAATTGTAAATCCCATGCATCGCAGCACGTTGGCAAACACTATTTGCTTCTGTTCGATCTGGCGCATTGTTTTCATTCCATTCGCTGGCACCCTGTTTTACGGGTGTTTACGCAGCTTGGGTATACTGCAAAAGTTGCGCAATACTTAACAGCACTGGTAACACACAAAGCGTATTCACATCACGCTCTATTGTCAGAGCTTGATAGCGATCAACGGTATCGCGTGCTTCAACGACATGCGCCTCAAGGCGCCCCTAGTTCACCGTGCCTATCCAATGTCGTGTTGAACCATC
>CALKXZ010000080.1 GCA_938003775.1 uncultured Granulosicoccus sp.
CTATCAAAACAGGCACTATCAAAACAAGCGCTATCAAAACAAGCACTATCAAAACAGGCTAATAACTACACATACATCAAAAGAGTATGGAACATATTACTAGGTTTTTTTGCAATTCGATTGTGCCTAGTTTGGATTCAAAGTTTACTTCTAAAATTTCCAAGTAACCCAGCAAATCCAGCTACCGAAACACAAGTCTTTTTAACTAAACAACTAGGGCTATTATTTGACGGAAGACTCTTCTACCCTATTCGAGCAAAGGGTTTAGACTACCAGCTTGCAATGGCACTTCTTGTATATTATGAGTCGCAACACGATGTCAGGCTAGGTGACGCGCGAGCGACTTTCGCGGGAAGAATGGTCCAACTAGCTAGTGATATGAGGCCACCGTTCTGGCGCTTCAATCGAGCAGAAAATCAAATGATTTTTTCTGCATATCATATGAGTGAGAAAACCATTGACGACTATATATCTGGTCTCAATGCCTTTTCGCCAAAGGAAATCATCGGTTACCCATCAGCGATTTCTACACTTGCATCATTAATTAAAGAACGCGGACGCGAGCTTGAATTTAAACCACGGCTTGTTGTGACGAATTCTGAAACTCTCTTCGACTGGCAGAAAAACATTATTAAGGATGTGTTCAATGCGCCGATTTATGACTACTATGGCACAGCCGAATATTTAATTTTTGCTTGGGACACACCAGGACTTGGCTATCGTCTGCACCCATCGTTGGGAGTGGCAGAAGTAGTCGACAATGATGACAAACCTGTCTTCGAAAAACCGGGAGACGTACTTTGTACAACGCTTAGCAATCATGTGATGCCGTTACTTCGTTTTCGTATAGGTGACGTTGCAAAAATGGCACAACCCGAAACGCACAATGTTATCGGGGGACAAGTACTGAAGGAAATTCATGGGCGTATTGATGATCTTGTGATTACACCAGACGGAAGACATATTGGTCGGTTGGACCATGTTTTCAAGGGTGTACATGGGATACGTGAATGTCAAATTGCGCAACATGATTTGACATCCTTCGAGGTAATTTTAGTGCCAACGCAAGGCTTTGATAGCTCTACCACGACAATCATCAAAGAAAACCTTAAGCACCGTACTGGTTATCCATGTGAACTCCGTACAACAATTGTGGAACATGTCCCGCGTGGCGCTAATGGCAAATTCAAGGGAGTTGTCAGTCTGATCAATAAGTGACCGACAGTATAAAACTTGTGAGTGGATGTTTCTCCTAAACTGTACTGCCGAGAATTTCAGACCTGTCGAGGTATTGGTTTTCGATAGTGAATTTCGCCAATGTACGCTGCTGAGCGCCCCCTGTGAGCAACATGAAATTGCAGCAGGCCGTTTCGAAGATGGTATACCCTGCCCAGTTGGTCTTAGCCAAGGGCCGAAGGTCAGTCAAACCAGCACGACATGGCAGGCTGAGAGGTAATGAATCAAGCATTGCGCGACGATACAAATAAACAAATGCACACAGCAAGCATGTATCTTTTACCTAACTTCCACACAATACTGTACAGACATCTGTAAGCGCCTAAATATCGACGTCTAGACAGTCATCTATTCCCGCGCGATGCTGTGCCCTGATCAATCAAGGAGCACATCATGCAAGCCATATCCCCATCCACCCCAACACTCATGCCGTCCCTCAGCCGTCAGGTTTTCTGGCAGCGACACGTAAACCAGTGGCGTGATTCCGGCCTTTCAAAGAAAGCGTACGCTCGACAACACTCTTTGGCCTATCAACAGATGGTGTACTGGTGCAGTAAGGATGAGAAGAAAGTTGAGGAGAAGAAGCAAGCGCCAAACAATTTTGTCGCTGTGTCTGTGACATCTGCAACCGTTTCGTCGGGGCTGAGCATTCGGCTTCCCAACGGAATCACAATCGAAGGCATTGATCAACACAGTATCCCATTAGTCGGTAGCCTTGTTAAGCAATTATGAACGCACGCTATACGCTGCGGCCAAACGCCGATTTGCCGATCATCTATTTATACCGGCAGCCTGTGGATTTCCGCAAAAGCCATAGGGGTTTATCGGCTATCGTGCAGCTGGAGCTGGGACACGATCCGTTCCAAGGCATCTTGTACGTTTTTCGCAATCGGGCGTTCAACAAGCTCAAGATCCTCTTCTGGGAGAACAACGGATTTGTGTTGTATTACAAAAGCCTGGCCGAAGAGAAATTTCATTGGCCTGGCACGAACGAGGAGCTGGTGACTATCAATGGAGAGCAGCTCAACTGGTTGCTTGATGGTTATGACATTGCCCGCATGCGGCCGCATAAAGTATTGCAATATGAGTCAGTGTGTTGAATGCTATTTGCTATAATTCAAGGCATGGTTTCATCCAACGACACTGTTGATCTGCTGCGCTTGAGTCAAGGCAATACGCCTACTCCAGACGCATTAATGGTGGCGTTGCTCGAGCAACAAAAACAGCTTGAGAAGAAGGATGTCGCGCTGGAGAAGAAGAGCACCGAGATCAAGAATCAACAAGCACTCATCAAGGTGCTTGAAGAGAAGCTACGGCTCAAAGATCAGCGGCTGTATGGCGCGAGCAGTGAAAAGAATCTGTCACAACAAGATTGGTTGGCTGACGAAGCCGAACTGTTGGCCGATGGTGAACCTGATCCAGATGACGGAGAGCGTGAGCCTGATGAGGATCCGCCCACTAAACCTGCCAAGCCGCGTAAAGGCAACAAGGGTCTGTCGCCCGACTTGCCACGCATACAACAGTTCATTTATCTGAGCGATGAACAACGCAAAAGCGCTGTCAAGACGTTCTTCGTCAAGGTCAAAGAAGAGCTTGATGTTATCCCTGCCAAGGTACAAGTGATTGAGATCATGCAGGAGAAAGCGGTTTATCTGGACGAGGATGGCGAGCGCTGCCTGGAGAGCGCCGAGCGTCCAGTACACCCTATCGGTAAGGGCATCGGCTCGAGTAACTTATTGGCCTGGTTGGTGATTGCCAAATACGCTGATGGGCTTCCTTTGTACCGGATCGAGAAGATATTGGCCCGCTACGGCGGTGACATCACTCGCACCACGCTGGCCAACTGGATTATTCGTCTGTCAGTCACACTGGAGCCGCTGCTGGATCGGTTAGATAGTCATCTTATGAGCGTCAGCTATTTGCAAATCGATGAAACGCGTTTGCAAGTGCTCAAGGAGCCCGGCATGGCACCAACGGGTGATAAGTGGATCTGGGTCATGCGTGGTGGCCCACCCGGTAGAGAAATTGTTTTATTCAACTATGACAAGTCGCGAGGAGGTGCCGTTGCCGAGAGGTTACTGGAAAACTTCACGGGCCACTATGTCCAGACTGATGGCTATTCTGGCTATGACAAACCGTGCGCAGCTCTGGAGGTTGTTCATCTTGGGTGCATGGATCACGGCAGGCGCAAGGTAGTTGACGCTATCAAGACCCAAGATAAGGCCGTTAAAGCAAAAGCGCAAAAAGGTAAACCCAGCGTGGCGATGGTTTTGTTGTCTCATATTGATGCACTGTATCGCTTTGAGCGTCAGTGGGCTGATCTTGACGATGATGAACGCTATGAGCAGCGCCAGAAGGTGGCTGTGCCCAGGCTTGCCAAGATTAAGCAATGGCTGGATGAGAAACAACCCAAGGTTGCACCTGATACGTTGACGCGCGGCGCAATCAACTACCTGATTAACCAGTGGGATCATTTGGTGCGTTATTGCGAACATGGGCAGCTTCGCATCAGCAATGTTCTGGCTGAAAATGCGATCAGACCTTTTGCCGTTGGACGTCGCGCATGGTTGTTCTCAGATTCACCCGAAGGTGCGACGGCCAGTGCCGCTATGTTTAGTCTGGTGGAAACCGCGAAAGCAAACGGACTCGAACCCTATGCGTACCTGCAACGGGTGATCAGTAATATCACAACGGCGGACACGGATGAGGCACTCGATGCGCTCATGCCGTGGAACATGAAATAGGGGAAGGTTGAAACGCCAGATACCCTGATATGTTGGCGCTTAC
>CALKXZ010000081.1 GCA_938003775.1 uncultured Granulosicoccus sp.
TGCTGGTGTGTCAAGACGTTCGTGATCTATCACTGACATTTTATCCAGCTGATGCTGACAAGCTCCATGATGGCTTGGTGGAAACCCTGCTAGCTTGTGCGTCAGAGCTGTCCGGCATCCACGCACTTGCCCAGCAAACCACCTGCCAGCCATCACTCTAATCAGCCATACTGGCCGTTTGGAGCCTGAGATGTGACGATAAGAGATTCCACCCAGACAAAGGACGTTTGATCAGAATGAATTTAACTGGCAAGGATGCCCGGAACACCAATGCCTCATCAGAGGCGATCCATTACGCACCACAGCGCTGGTCGCTGATGCGAGCAACGTGGTGAGCCGCTTGCTCGACGCCCGATTGTGCCTGCTCGCTTATCTGTATCGTTCAACGCAGGCGAGATCAGTACAGCAGATTCTTCATCACCTGTTGACACATTCATCGTGGGGCCAGGATCAACTGGCCGGCCACTCGCAGGATCAAGGCCTCAGAACAGTTCAGCTATGGTTAAAGCAGCTTCGGGAATCCAGCGAATTCGGCGGGTTTGTGGATGCGGTACCCGATCCGTTGAATCGAAAACGACTGCTCTATCAGGCCAGCGGCGGCCCCATGATCAAAGCACTGATGCCCATTGAGGAAGCGCTGCTGGTCGCACTGGCGGAGGAGCATCTGAAGCTTGTCATTCCCGACGAATTCCAGGTGACATGTCTTGGTGCGATATTCACGCAAGCACGCAAAACCATCGATCAGTACGAAGCCAGGCTGATCTGGGATCGGCTGGCGGTAGGTCGGTATCTGAAGTCGGTTGCGGTGCATCCACGCGGACAGGTGTTGCTACCTCGCGAATCACCCAACACCGCATTTGCCCTGATCTCTTCGGCATTGCTACACAAGTGCTGCATCAGCATGACCTATGCTGGCCGCCAACGTCTACTGCATCCTTGCGCTATCGTCGTGCGCAGCCCGAAGCTGTATCTGATCGCCTGCGAAGATGCTTGCACCCTTCCGACATCAAATTCGGAATCGAGCTCAAGCCCAGATTCGGATTCGGCCATGAAACCAAAAGCCTATCAGTTTCAACGCATGCAAAGCATTTCAGTGCGAACCAAACGCTCTAACGTTGATGGGTTCGACTTGCAGCAGTTTATCGATGAGCAGCGACTCGAGGTCCCTTTGCTACCACCATCCGGTATGTCAGCTCCAGGGAACATGAGATTAGTACTCCATGTATACCCACCATCCACCGGGCTTTGTGACGCACTGGTTGATGACCTCAGAGCCTATCCGCTCCACATCAACCAGCAGCTGACTCTGTCCGGAGACCAGTCCTGCCACATTCTGTCAGTTGACGGGATAGTGCCCACCGAGTCTTTAGCTGTCTGGATACTGGGCCGCCATGATCGAGTCGAGGTGATCTCTCCACGCTGGCTCCGACAGCTCATCAGGCAGAGAATTGCCGCCATGCAGCGGCGCTACTGCACATAGCTCACCTGGCTGCCCCCATGCTCAACTGCGAAAAGCGGGTTCGCGGTCATAGTCGATACTCGCGTCGTTTAACAACAAGGACCCGCTCGTGAGTATTCGCCATTACAGCCTCGCCAATGCCCTGAGATACAGGAGACCCAGCGCAAGAAAGAAAGTGAGTACAACGATCCGTTCGTTAGCCGAAAAGTGCCTCCCACGACTGTTCCGCGATTCAACCAACAGACTGGATTACCGCCTGCGTGATGCGATCGCCGAACACTCACCCGAAGACTATGTAGTGAATACAAAAGTATTGCCTGTCTATCGATTTGTCGATCTGTATCGCGCCATTGATGCACTCGGCAACTCGCAGTCCAAGTCCGGGGGCACCACCATTGACAAGATCGATACGAAGGCCAAGGAAGACCTCACCGATCTTCTGCGCGCTGATTTGACTGACTGGTGTACTCGCAAGATCGTTCGATCCAGCGAATCAGCCTGGACAGTGGCTGATGATGTTGAAGAGTTCCTGCCCAACAACTGCTTCTGGATTGTCACCAGCCTGCGCAGCGTCTCAGCGCATCCTTTTATTGTGCGGCTCAACCACAACGCGTATGACGAACAAGCCAATCTGGAAGTCGCTGCCTGTGGCTCGGCGGCTGCCAAGTTGCTGCTGGCTTGGGTACTCGAACACAGCCTGGCGCATTCGATCTATCGACACAAACTGCTGTCTGTGGGTTTTCAGACCGGCAACAAGGATGAGTTCGGCGACATCGAGAAACAGGAACGTCTGAGGATCAGCTTCCGACTGGCAAGTCCGGTAGCCAGGGACCAGTTCGTGATCGACGACCAGGTCTTCAGCACCTTGTACCGCAACGTCGTTGATCTGCATCGACGCAGCGCCTTGCTCAAGCAGCACGGTGTGCCTTTACGTCGCGGCGTTCTGCTATACGGCCCACCCGGCACCGGCAAAACCTACGCCTGTCGCTACCTGTTCGGTGAATTGCCCGAGACGACGCGCATCGTGGCCACGGGCAACGCGCTGCACAAGATCAGCCAGGTATTTGATCTTGCCAGGCTCTATCAGCCGTCACTGATCGTTCTCGAAGATGTCGATCTTGTTTTCGCTTCCCGCGAGAACAATCTCTACAGTTCATCACTCGGGGATCTGCTGGATCAGATGGATGGCCTGAAGCCCCATGAAGACGTAGGCGTCATCCTCACCACCAACTCCATCGAGCGCCTGGAACCTGCAATCAAGGACCGGCCCGGTCGCATCAGTCAATGCATCTATCTCGGGCCACCTGGCGCTGAGCTGAGCTGAGACAACGCTACCTGGTCCACTACATTGAACCCTACGACAGTGCCGTGATTGACTGGTCACAACTGGTAACACGTAGCGAAGGTGCCACACCCGCCTTCATCAAGGAGTGGGTGCATCGGGCCGTACAGTTTGCTACTGAGCGCATCGACCTTGACCACCCGACACTACAACTGATTACGCAAGATTTCGAACTGGCCCATGAGGAAATGACTCGATACACTGATGACTCCGGCAAACGCATCATCGGCTTCATTGGTCGCTGAGTATTCGCAACGAAACGCAGTCAATATGCAATAGGGACCACCCGTACGCTATCTCACTCGGTATCCCTGCGCAGAGCGAAGCGCTGTCGGCCGGGGAACTATCGAGTACATCAGACCTTCACGATGACGAAGCGCTTCGTCCCTGGGTTTCGCGACTCGTGGACTTAAAGCTAGTTAAACAAAGTGGGCGAGCTCGAGGGACGCGCTATTTCGTGGCGCCTTTGTTGCTGCGGGAGACTGGGCTCGGCAGTCACACGACTCTCGTCCGAGTTGAGCCACACCGACTGCACACCCTTATCATTAAAGACGTGGAGCGCTATCCGGGCTCGGCCGCTTCAGACATTCACCGGCGAATTGGAGAGGAAGTGAAAGATCGTACTTTCAGCCGTGCGCTTAAACAGGTAGTCGACGAAGGCCGTATTGTTCCGAAAGGTGAGAAAAAGGGAAGGCGCTATCACCCACGCTAACTTATCCGCCACTGGGGTGGATTTGGTGTAAGAGTATTCGACTCTGTCTCGATCCGAACATTGTGCTTGGCCGTCCGATCAGGAGCACTGCCACTCTGTGGAGTGTTCTTTGCGCTCGCCTCATACGGTGAATTCCCGGATAGCGCATTGCTGTTGTCGAGCGCCGCACGGAGTTCCTTGTTTTCCGCTTCCAGCGATCGAACACGCGCTTCAAGCCGGCGCAGTTATTGTGTTTTAGGTTCCATCGCTTAAGTAGTTTGACGCGTTACTTAACATATCTCAGTGCCGCCCAGTACCACGACGAGACTGTCTCCTGATGTGTACAAACACCCGCAAGACAGCGTTGCAAGAAACCACGACCGGTAAAACATCCCATCAAGGCATTGCTAGAAAAGCGTTGACGTTAATACTGCTTCTTCTATCCCTCCGCGATCTTCTACCTTCGTTCCATCTTCAATATTCGATGCCATGTGTGACGTAACGGTGATTGAATATCTCGTATCCAACTTACCGCCTTTCGCCACAACGCGTTTACCGGAGCCCAAGTCACAACTGGCTGCATCGAATTTTCAAAACCTACGGAAAATACGCTCACTATTGCAGAACAAAAAACATCCTACATTTGATTTGATCAAATATGAGAAAACCTTATTTTTATAAAACAAGTTTTGGATAAAGCGCCAAGCTGTACCTGCTGAAGTAGATTGCCTGCCAATGGCATGAACCTGTATCGCTCTAAGTTAAATCCTTTTGGTAGGTTATCTGTTCGAACACTTTTCGAACCTGCATGCTGATGAAATGCTGCAGTTGTTCAAGAATTTTTTTCCGGTACATCCTCCTAAACGACGGCAAGTACCGTTCGTGAGTCCTGGCCGGTTTCCAGACTCTTTTATGAGGAGTCCTTTATCAAAAAAATGTCCCTAATAAAGATTGCTCTTGTCTCTTAAATGCACTAACAAATGCACTAGCTTGGATTTAAAGGACATCTAGAGTAAACATGACTCAAGTGATCGAGCGACAAAATGAAGAAATCATCACACTTCTGGGAGAGTATCCTCAGGGGCTTTCGCGTGGCCAGATCTCCGAAAAATTGAGTTTTGTCATCAAAGACAAGACATTACAAAGACGACTGGCAGCGCTGATTGACGACGGTAGGGTAATCCGGACAGGGGAAAAAAAAGGGACTAGATATCATTCGCTACCCATCCACGAAGAGACAGATAGAAGCCATTTAAAGGACATTTCGACATCAGTATTCAGTTCCCAGAGCCAGAAAACGCTCGAATTCCTGAATATCCCTCTGCATGCACGAGAAAGAATGTCCTATAACCGAGACTTTCTGGACTCCTATGTCCCCAATAGAAATCAGTATGTCCCTGACAGAATCAGAGAAGCACTCTTTCAGGAAGGTAAACGCTTCGATCAGCAGTTGGTAGCAGGCACTTATGCCCGGCAAATCTGCCAGCGGCTCTTGATAGACCTGTCCTATAACTCCAGTCGCCTGGAGGGCAATACCTATTCGCGCCTGGATACACAGAAGCTCGTGGAAGAAGGCATAAGTGCAGAAGGCAAGGTTCATGAGGAGACCGTGATGATCATGAACCACAAGGAAGCCATCCCGTTTCTGGTGGAAAATGCTCAGGATATTGTACTTACCAGTCTTGTCATCCGTAACCTTCACCACCTGCTGTCACAGGATTTACTAGCCAACCCTCAAGCGTGTGGCAATATCCGAACTCTGGAAGTTGATATCGGCCAGTCCACTTACAGGCCTTTGGGTAATCCCCACGTATTGAGAGAACTCTTTGAGCTGATTCTGCAGAAAGCCAGAAAGATCAAAGACCCTTTCGAACAAAGCTTTTTTTTACTGGTGCATTTATCCTATTTACACGCATTCGAGGATGTCAACAAGAGAACCTCACGCCTGAGCTGCAACATTCCGTTTATCAAAAACAACCTGTGTCCGCTCAGTTTTGCTGATGTCTCAATGGATGATTACACCGCTGCCCTACTGGCCATATACGAGAAAAATGATGTTCACCCCATGCTGGAGCTGTTTGCCTGGGCATACTCACGTTCATGCAAACATTATGGCGTAGTCAGGAATTCGCTCGGCGAGATCGATGCCTTCCGCGTGCAATATCGACAGCAGAGAAAAGCCATCATGGGCCAGATCGTCAGGAGAGACCTGCATGGTTCAGCAGCAGAGAAGCTGATCGCAAACTACTGCCAGAATCAAGAAATCGGCGATATCGATAGATTTACAGCGATGACTCTGGCTGATCTCAGCACTTTACATACGGGAGCAATCATCGGCCTTGGAATAACAGAAGCGCAGCTTGAAAGATGGCTCTCGAGTCGACCGTAAATTCTGCTCCGTGTCATAAGCGATTCCGGCCGATCGCAGCTTCTATCCTGACCCGATAGGCCTCGAACGCAGCCGCTTAACCTCCCCAGAAGTTCAGGCGTCCTTCTCCTTCCAGTCATTTTCAATGATTCTCTATGTCAGAAAAAGTACCCTTTATTTCTGACAACTTCACCCAAGGGAAACTACTGCCGCAATGTCATCGGCGTGGTGCGCGGCACCACCGCCGACAAGGACAGGTTGCGGGAATTGACTGGCAAGAACATGCTGATGCGCTTCAACAAGGCAGTAGATCTTGAATTGAGCAAACAGACTGTAAAGGATAAGCTGGCTGACACGATGACCAAGCGCTTCGTCCCAGGGTTTCGGGACTCGTGGATTTCGGGTTCGTCACGCAAAGTGGGCGAGCGCGGGGTACACGCTATTTCGTAGCACCGTCTCTTCTGCGAAAGACGGGACTCGACAGTCGTACAACTCTCGAACGCATCGAGCCTCATAGGCTTCAAGCGCTTATAGCGGATGATGTCAGACGTTATCCAGATTCGGCCGCATCGGATATTCACCGTCGTGTGGGTGGCGAGGTCCAAACGAGCGTTTTTCGACGTGCCCTGAAACAGGCCGTCGACGAGGGCAGGATCATTACGCGAGGGGAGAGGCGCTGGCGGCGCTATTATCCTCAAATTTCTATTGAACACGAAGACTAATTTGCGCAATAGACAGTGATTAGAAAAACCTCAACCTATTGTTTTTATAAACTATTCTATTGCACATTTTAATAACCACCCCGTCAGATCGAATATATTAGAACAATAGACGAGGCATGATTACACTACCACTTGAGGCCATTCATGAGTAGTCGAGACGTTGAACCAACTGGTGGGCTCCCGCAGTGATGGAACGAACTGCGAACATAGCCTATCCAAAGAATGGCAAACCATTGAAAAGATTGCCAATTCGCCCCCAGAAGAACAATCCACGTCAGATCTAGCCGGACAACTGCTGGGGACGCTCAATGACTGGAACGAGTTCCTTGAGCGCTACGCCCCTCATTTCAGCGGCGAAGATTCTGAAGATCGGGGGCCAAGCCTGTGAACGCCCCGTCAACAGCCTCAAATGGGATTTGCAGTAGCTTCGCTGCCGCATCTAGGTGTAAACGCCAGCATTCAAAAAGCAAATCCGCAGCCCCCTTCTCTCTCAGATTGACAGATGAGGAGCGAGAACGCCTGAAGGCTCAAGCCGGTGATCAACCGCTGGGAAAATACATGCGCTCCAAGCTACTCGGTGAACATGCCGTAACGCGACGACCGGCTCGACGGCCCTCACTAGACAATATGAAGGTCGCCCAAGCGCTGGCCGGACTCGGTCAATCGAGATTGGCTTCGAATTTAAACCAGATTGCCAAAGCTGCCAATATGGGCGTAATCGATGTGTCCCCTACCTTGACAGGCGATCTAGAAGCAGCCTGCCAGCATATTCGCGAATTGCGGGATGAGTTGATAACAGCCCTACAGGTCAAACCGGAGTCTGATGAATGATACTGGTCGGCAATCAGCGCGCAGGCGCTAAAAATCTGGCGATGCATCTCCTGAAGGATGAGAATGATCACGTAACCATCCACGAAGTTCGCGGCTTTGCCTCGGAAAACCTGATGTCCGCGTTGAATGAGGCTTACGCGATTAGCAAAGGCACGCGATGTAAACAATTCTTGTATTCATTGAGCCTGAACCCGCCCCTGAACGAAAATGTATCGACCAATGTATTTGAGAACGCTATTGAGCGTATTGAAAAGAAACTCGGTTTGACTGGCCAACCGCGAGCAATAGTATTCCACGAAAAAAATGGTCGACGGCACTGCCACTGCGTCTGGTCTCGAATCAAGATCGACACGATGACAGCAGTAAACCTGCCATTCACGAAAAACAAACTCCAGACCATCGCCAGAGACCTCTACATCGAAAATGGCTGGAAAATGCCGCGCGGCCTGCAACAAGAACGCTCTGGCGATCCCAGGAATTTCACGCATGCTCAATGGCAGCAGGCAAAACGGCGTGGCGTTGATCCGAAGGCGCTAAAAGCTGTATTTAAAGAATGTTGGGCCGTCAGCGACACACAGGCTGGTTTCGCCCATGCGTTGGACGAGCACGGTTTGATTCTCGCCAGAGGGGATCGACGTGGCTTCGTGGCAGTAGACTATCGCGGTGAAGTCTATGCCGTCGCGAAATGGACCGGTATCAAAACAAAAGACGTGCGGGCAAGACTGAAAGAGCAAGATGCATTACCCAGCGTCGATGATGCGCGCGCTTCAATGGATGCCGCGCTATCGGAGAACTTGAAAAAGCTCGCAAGCCACCAGAATGCGGTATTCACATCCCGCGTCAACGAAATTACCGCTAAACGAAAAGCCACCGTAGACAAACACCGCGCAGAGCGTAAAGAACTGGCTAAGCAGCAGGAGCACCGACAGAATGCGGAACAGATTGAACGGCAGGCACGTTACCGGAAAGGGCTTCACGGCCTGTTCGATAAATTGACGGGGAAAAGCCGCAAGATCAAAGTCGAAAACGCATCTGATCTCCTGAAATCAAACCAACGGGATCGGACGGAAATGGAAAGCTTAATCTTTAACCAAGTCGAAGCCATACAGGTGTTCGAAAATCGAGTACAGCGCCTTCAAAAAATGCGAGATGGCCGCATTCAAAAGCTGGAATCTGAAATCAGGGAGATGAATCTGGCAAATCAGCTCCACGGACCAGATCAATCACTGGCACCAGCTCACAAGGTAAAAACCGACGCTCGACATAAAAGATTCTCAAAACCAGTACCGTCACGGTAGCAAAATCGTGGGTACAGGCCAGTTCTTATGAGTTTTGAGGCTGGGAAACAACTTGATTATCTTTTCTTTTTGATCTTTACAAAAAAAAGATAATAATTTATCTTAATAATAGAAGGATCGCAAAGAAAAGATAATGCCCAAGTCTCCTCGCCTCGGACGGTACATCACCAGCACCACTACCGGAGAGCGCTACAAGGCGTTCTTACCGCCTGATTTGCCGCCAGACCCGCCTATTGAGCTATTGCCACTGCAAAACCAACTCGTCAGGGCGGGCAAAGCCCTCGGCAGCCTCAATGCCGTGTCTGATGCACTGCCGGATAGCGGGTTGTTTCTGTATTACTACGTCCGCAAAGAAGCCGTGCTGTCCTCTCAGATTGAGGGCACGCAGTCTTCACTGTCTGATCTCCTGCTTTATGAGAGTAAGGAAGTGCCTTCGACGCCACTTGATGATGTCGCCGAGGTGTCCTCTTATGTCGCAGCACTCCAGCATGGACTATTGCGGATACAAGATGGATTTCCATTATCACTGCGCTTGATCCGTGAAATGCATGAAATCTTGTTATCACACGGACGTGGCCACGCAATGAATCCAGGAGAATTCCGCCAATCTCAAAACTGGATTGGCGGTTCGCGTCCAGGTAACGCTAAATTTGTCCCGCCTCCACCGGAACACCTCATGGAGTGTCTTGATGCATTTGAAAAATATATGCATATCGAAGAGCGTCCTTACTCTGCCCTGATTGACGCCGGGTTGCTGCATGTGCAGTTTGAGACCATCCATCCGTTTTTGGACGGCAATGGCCGTATTGGCCGATTGTTGATTACTTTCTTCTTGATGGTTGTCGGTGAGCTTACGCAACCGGCCTTATATTTGAGCTTGTTTTTCAAAAACAATCGCAATGAGTATTACGAACGACTAAGTGCTGTTCGATCTGAAGGTGACTGGGAAGGCTGGCTTGCGTTTTTTCTTGACGGTGTTGCTCAGACTGCGGAACAGGTTGTCAGAACGACACATGATATCAACCGACTGTTCGATGATGATTTGACACAGATATCGAAACTAAAGCGACCAGCCATTCGTGCAAAAAATGTCCATCGGTATCTTTGTCAGCGGGGAATTGTGAATGTCAAAGATGTCGCTGCTAATCTGGGCATAACTCCGCCCACCGCCAGATCGGCGCTGAATGATTTGAAAAAACAGGGTATCGTCCAGGACATAAAAGGCAGCGGCAGAGAACGCATCTATGTATACACGGCGTTGATCGAGATTCTGGATATAGGCGCGGAACCGATTAATTACAAATGAATGCAATACAGATTCTACAAACCGAAATTTGTAATATTATTGTTTATCAGCTTTTAATAGTATTCCATTCGCCAATCGATTGAACAATTGAGTACCGGATGAGACAACAGTTTGTAAATTCCGTCATCGTCTTGAAGAGCATGAGTGCGTATTCCAGTGATTGTGAACACCTATTCCAGAAAACCAGCAAAAGTGCACACGTTCAAACCGGAATCAGTGTTCACGTTGGAGCGAAATCAGTGTTGGCAAGGTTGGAATTAGCAAAGATGTTGACGATCGCAAAATGCAGAAGCTCTATTTTTACAGAATAAGTTGCGCAATTTAACTCTCTAACAAACTTTTCTTCTCTACCCGATTTAGACCCTCAAGAAAAACACCACTCTTGGCCTCCGCATTCAGCAATTCCGTAAGCTTCTCCCAATACTCGATTGATACTGAATCAGCGATGTTTGAGCAAACCTCAAACGCCAACATCTCTTCAAATTTTTGCCATTTCCCACTCATGATGATCTGAGTTCTTGCAGAATTAAGATCCAAATCCAACTTTCCACAAATATCCACAACTATAATCATAGGAAACGGCCAGTCTAATCTTACTTGGTTCTTCACCATTCGCCACGATTGAGGAAATAGGTTTGAAGGGACTTCAATTCCATGTAACGACAGTAAGGATTTGGATTTGCAGAGCTCGCTATACGAGTTTGATTGCTCTACTGTTCCATTTTCATCAATAGTTATTGAAGTTGTAGATTCATTTATTTCGTTGCGGCTCATTTGTATGTTTTTTTCCAAAGGAAACTGCTCTCCTTCGATGTCTATGGATCTAGATGTCATCTCAATTTTGGAGACTGGCATACCATGACTTTCCAGTATTGCAACAACGACAGACCCTACAAACCCTAATTCCTCATCATCAAAATCAATATGAAACTCTCTAATATTGTCATGTTGATCCCACGTATAGTTTTTCAGAGATTCCGCTTTTTTTTCCTTAAAAGAGGATTTATCTCTCAATTTATGATGCGACTCTGTCTCGACTCTAATTTTGAACTGAGGATTCGGAACAACATTCTCAACGGATATAATGAATTCCTCCTCACTAAGGTCATCCCACGGATTGACATTTTTCCTGAGGAAGAGTTTTGTTGACGTTCCAGGTGTCTGCCGATCACCTGGTTTTATCCAAAATATGCTGTCCTGCCCTTCGATGGTTAAATTGATAGGCTCACTGGAATCATGCGGTCCGTAAACTCTTCTTGTGTCCACTACCAATGTATCGGCGACCATAAAGCAAGATAGAATTCCTATACCGAATCTTGATGTAGGCGTAAATTTGGCTTTTGATTGAGATTTTAGATCAAAAAAGTCTGGTGATTTATAAAAGGATGAACCAACTTTAGAATAGTAAGTATCAACAATGTACTGGTCCATGCCAGTACCATTGTCGATAATCTCAAGTACATCCTCTCCACCCTCAGAATAGTACTTTATGTGTATCTCAGGTTCGTATAGGCTCCCCCAACTTTGTTCCATAGCCTTTCGAAGTAAGCAAGCGTCAATAGAGTTTTGCAATAGCTCTCTCAAAGCAACCTCTGGATCGCCATACAGCTTGGTGCCCATTAACAAGTCTATAACCTGATTTTTGCTCAAGTTGAACTGCGCTTTCTTGTAGATGTATAGTGGCTTACCACTAATAGCCTTTTTTGTTTCTATTTTTGACCTATCAACCTTAAAGGGGAGATGTACAAAATATTCCTTTCCTTGACTTCTATCGAAGTCATTAATGGATGCGATTATGTTGTTGCAAGCACTCAGCTCACTATCAATAACGTCGCAAAAATCATGGATAGTCGCTTCAATAGCCGGATGTTCGCATTTCGCATGAAACTGAACACATGTTTCACTTATAGACCATGACTCGATAGCTCTATGCTTATTCCATTCTTTTATTGATATCGGGTGCCTAACAAAAAGATGCGAAAACAATACTGAGGGCGTTCTCTTTGCGTCAAAATCGAGAATATCTGCAAGTCTTAAGATTACCGCGATCAACTGAAAATTCGCGTAAACACCATCCCCACAAAGATAATTCCGATCCAAAGTTAGTAAAGAAAGCGCATCATCATTATGGCTAGAACATATTTCAGCAAATTCAACTGTTAGATCTACGTCTCTATATTTAATCTTCTCCAACCAATCACTAGCAATGATGTCACGCGCACGTTCTGCATGCGTAGCTCTAATGTAATCAGATACGATATAACTTTTTAGCAAATCAGCATCACTGTTTTCTCCTCGTAATATGTACGCATCTAGTTGCGCATTCAAATCCGGCTTGGACAGATAGAACCTATTGAATTTTCCGAATTCAATCTCTTCCTCTGTAGTTAGGGAAGGAGATTCATCCCAGATCTTTCTCCATGTTCCAACATCCTTCTCGTCGACTGCCATTCCAATATCATGGAAAAATGCAGATAGCACCAACAACATTAGTTCTGGAACTGAAAGTTCTTCGATTTTTTCCGGAGTAAGCAGCTTCTCCATCAACATCAGAACACGAAACAAATGATCACCATCATGAAGAGTAAACTCCCCCATATGCATAAGAATTGTTTTTGTCTTCTGATATGCAAAAAAGGTAGCTTCCTCAACAAGTGACAAAACATGGTTACCCGCAGGATCGTTCTCGCATTTGGCTTTTAGGGAGATATAAATAGCGCTTTTTGGTAGCCTCTCCTGTGTCTCTGCTTTCCAGTCATCGTAGCTCATATTAAATCCTTTCTATGTGCCTCTAAATACTTGCAAAGTCTATCGTACGGATAGCGTGATTAAGAAGCTCTTGCTCATTGATATTCGCTGTCTGCCAAGCTGGGTTAGTATCATGATGAAACCGATTGGCATAATCTAAAAGCGCACGTAGCTCTGTGCGACTTGCAGGAGAAATAATTTGCGCTTGTGTGTTTTCTCTCTGCTCACAGATACTTATGAACGGACCGAGAAGAGAACCGGGGGGAAAGGTATTCGGATAAATAACACGAATATATGATTCTAAAACTGGTCTTAGCGCTACCGCTACAGAACGCTCATCGTTACCGTAACCGTTCTCTATGAACTCACAAACTTTCGAATAATTACGATCATGCTCTGTAATGCAATCTTGATTTACGTCCCATTCAGATAAAGTTGAACTTGAACCAGATCGCGATATTTTTGTCGCAGATACTGGTAGAGACCGCGCGCTACTCCATAAATTACAAAGAAACGGCTTGGAATGTGACAACACAATCACTTGCTCCACAACATCCACGATTTCTTTTATTTGCTGGATAGTCGTGAGCGATCTATGATCATCCAAACTTGTCATGGGATCATCTATAGTGACAATCATGTTCGCTTTATTATTATTCATCTCTATTGAAGAAAAAAAGAATGCCAAAGCTAAAGTGTTTCGATCCCCCGAACTTAATGTGCTTTTGAATGATGGCTGACCCACTTGATTGCTTCTCAACGGAACAGGAGTGTTTTCAATTAACACGCTGTAATTGCAACTGGAACCTCCACGATTATTCACTGAACTCACATTATCCAATCGATATCCTGCGTTAAATTTCACCAAATACCTGTTGATCGCTTCTTGGTATTTAGGAAAAACTTGCTCACGATATTGATCTAACGCTGCTCTGGCTTGAGCCCTCTGCTCTTCCGTTGCTACTTTGAGAGCAAGTTCCTCAAGATAGTCATCACAAAGAGCTGACACGGCATTACTGTATCTGGATTTAACTGCTCTCAAGCTACTCAAATTCGCTTCTAGCGCAGCGACGTTTGATTCAGCGGTTCTTTCTTTAAGAATTTTTATCTGTTCGTTCAACGCTACCAAAGAATCACTCAATTCGTGCACGGTTTTTCTAACAGTGCGGTACTCATCAACTAAATCGAAGATTTCTTGATTAAGAGTAAAATCTTCTAATGGTGACTCTTTCTTAGCCTTTAACACAGCTTTTATCGCATCAAAACATGATCGCCATAAGCGAGCAACTAAAACCGTATCCAGATCAATATCAGGAATATAAATAAACTCTGACCAAAACTGACGAATCTCAGTAATAGTACGAACATTACGCTCAAACGCAGTCATAAACTCTGTTCGATGATCTCTTTCTAAGCTTGAAAAGCAAGTTGATATATCTTCTTTTAATGCCGAATATCCCTGACTGAAAATTGATTGGTAGTGAGAAATAATTTCTGAACCGAACAAGTCCTGCTTGCAAAATGGGCAGTCATTCAAATCATTCTCTTTAACAACTGTCATACCAGCCGCTACCCAACTTTCACCTCCTTTACCAAAGCTGCCAATATGCTCACTTACTTGTGCTGCTGATGCAGCCTCGATATCGGGAAGTGTTTTTGAAAGTAATGTATTTAGAGCTTCCAGATTAAAATCAGGAAGGGATAAAGATATGAACGTGTTTTTTTGGGCTATGGCTTCTGATTTTCTTGCAGCAGCTAAAGCCCGTTCTGCTTCTTGAAGAAGGTTATCTACATCCTCAATGTCTTCTAGCGCGCAAAATGCCTCAATACTTAATCCGCAGCGCATTACTGCTGTAATACGCGCTCCTTTCTCTCTTATCGCTTGGTTATGCACTTCAATTCTAGCAACGACATGTTGAAGAGCAGAATTTAGAGCAACACCTTCAGCGCCAATAATAAATTCATGTAATTTTTGTCGATGCTCAGTGTCTACATCTATCCCTGAATAAATATTATCTGCAACAAAGCTATCATCAAATACCAAGATATTAACATCGCTATCATCCCACGCACCGTGCTGAAACATTGCTGTGTCGCCGTGATTGTTAGCGATTACTATATGCGGCTCGCCTTGGCCACCAAGCCTTGTGCGCTCAACAATTGGCAACGGTTCATTGTCGCCCAGGGAACGTAATATTGTGGCAAGTGTTGTTTTGCCTCGACCATTTTCAGCATATATAAGTGCGAGTTTATTAAGATGAAGATTTGCTCCTGCATTAACAGAGTCAAATTTTCCGACATTTCTAATCAGGCTAAACTTATCTAACATTTAGGTGACACTCCATCGTTTTTTTATTGTGCCACTCTTTGCTGTCACAAAACCAATGATTAGTCCGAGCTGCCATACAGTAAGTTTTAAACTTGAGCATCTAGCATTCTATTCCGTGCATGACAGAACTCATCCCAATAATGGAATCATAGCTGTCGCCGCACAATGCTTAGTTCTCGAAAACATATAATTGTTGTAGCGTTGAGGTTATGAATTGTAAACGGTGATGTGGTGTTTATGGCTAACTGAAAAAGCTTTGGTAATTATCAATATTAACCCTAATCGCACTGTACAAGAATTAAGTTCTGTGTTCTGTCTAGTTTTCAATTTCAAGCAGAGCTAGTAATCGGTTTTCAAATAAAGTAGATATATCAACATATTTTGAAAACTCCGAGTCCAGATTACAGTCCAACTCACCGTTGAAATGATCTGTCATACACTTGTCTAGCTCTATAGTAGAAATATTCAACTTGCCAAAAAGCGTCTTGTCATCACTAGTCCCGATATCCAACTTTGACATTGAATGGATGAATCCCACTTTCCCTCCGACAAACTGGAGATATACGTCACTATAATTCTCAAATGATGCTTTTGCATTTATTGTATTTCTACTGATAATAAACCGATAACTGGTTGCTCTCAATTGAGCCAATCGAGATGAAATAAATTGAAATGACTCGATTGCGGCCTCGTATCTTATAACTTCTTTCTGTCGATCCTCAGTTGCTTTTGAAAATCTATTCTCTATGACTGCACCGATTAAACCTAGCACCAAAAGAGACAATACAACTTTATATGTTTCTAGCAAATATTTTGCTACAGTCTCAGCTTGCATTGGCTAATGATCTCCGACTTACTGTCTCTAGTGAATTTCCGTGCTGACCGTTATCACTGCATTAAGGCAGTTATGACGTGAAATACAGCGCCAAAGCACAACTACATTAGTTTGCTATGAATAAGATCACCATAAGCCCATATTATTGTGCCCAATACAGCAAGAATATATCCTGATACGGAAGCGATATATCTTAGTTCTGTTAGAAAGGCCGTGGCTTGATAAGTTGGTGTACGCCATGGACCAAAACCCGCTACAAGTTCCACAAGTAAAGCTGACGCTACCAAACACGCGCCAGAACGTGGAAACCACTCATATCGTGGATCGCAAATATCCCATTTGAAGCTAATCACAACCCAAATTAGAGAGGCAGTCAGAACGAAATATGACAGTATTTCTACTAAGCATTTTCTAGCCATCCCTTTAAATTCATCTGAGGTAGGATTGCTTTGAGTCCAGTCGGATGGTTTATAAATCCACAGCTTTACCAAAGTTAATGTTTTTATCTTCCAATCGTCTATTTCAGTCATCGGGCTATTCTAGAATGAAATAGCCGCCGTCTGAAAAAACAGTTTCCTACAATTATTTCCATAAAGTGAATTATCACCCTGGTCGAGGTGTCCTGTCCGGTATTTTGACCGCGACAATGCATGTGATGAACTATATATCTACAGCTGAATGGCTCCGTCAACATTCCGCCATAGAAGTGAATCCCTAAGTTTCTCAGCAATTTTCGACCGAACAAGGTTGGCGAGTATAAGCTGGTTTTTCAGATAAGTTATAAAGCTCGACATGCGATCTACAAACGGCTCCTGAAAACAAAGTTCAATCAAACCAAAAAAGAAAACCGCCCGAACTCTGTGGTTCGGGCGGCGAATTTTTCACCTATGATTAGCGATAATGTTTCCGCACCGATGACCATTGATCAATGGCACTGATCCCGCCCTGCTTGGTATAGCTTCGCATCGGGAATCGCATATAGCGTGGAAGCCAAGCGGGTTTGTCGCTATCCGACTTTGCCGCCAAAGCCTCGCTAATCAGTTGCTTTTGCACTTTAGCGGTTGAGGTGATATTCCCATCAGCCTTGGCCTTTCCGGCGGTGTCCTTGAGTACGGCATTAATAACGGATTTGTCGCGTAGCAATGAGAGGAAACATTCATCGCTTTGCCAATATTCAGCCATATCAACATCGAGCTGGTTGCTGAGCACTTCAACCAAAGCAGAACCGCAAGGCAAGGTTTCGGCAACAACAAAGGTGAATATTTTCATCACGCTTTCATCATCGAGTGTAATGAGCTTTGCGAGAACGGTGTGAATATCTCTCGATTTCTGCCACTCATGCTTATAAGGCACCAGCGTATCCCCGTCTTTCTCACTCATACCCAACAATTCAAAGATGAGCGCCCGTTGTTCTGCAAACCGCGCTTGTGCCGCATTCTCGGAAAGGCTGGATTCGATGGCATCATTGGCAGTTTTCTGCGGATCGGCTTTAACCTCCCACAGCTCAGAACTGCATATCATCTGCGCCACCGCCAAGCGCAATGCCAGTTCTTGCGCGTTTAGCAGTTCCAGACGCACTGCGCTATGGCGATGAACATCCAGATAGTTCTGCATTGGCTTGGTCAGTTCAGCCTTGGCTTTGGGCGCATCACTATCACCCTTGGTGGCGCGATCCCGCTTTTTGACATCGGCGTGGGAAAGCTGACCCTCATAGCATGTCACCTCGCCATTATGCGCAGGGATGATATAGACTTTGCCGCCGTCTTCTTTGGCGGTTTCGACATATTCATATGAGGGGAAGTAATCACCAAGCTCCCAAATAATCACATCGCTCCAGCCTTCGGCTAGATAGGCATCACGCTTTTCGGCAATAGCTTGATTTTGCAAAGGCCAGAATTTCGCCGCATCATCAAAATACCGCTCCTCACCAAACAGATCAGAAATAATATTGCCGTCATAGGCCTCCAAGTCAAACAACGCCGCAGTCGTGGTGATTTGATTACCACCGAATAACCAGCATTTAAGCTGATAGCCTTGCGGCGCGTATTCATCATCACTTTTGAGCAGTTTTACCCACGCTTTTTGCTGGGACTTAGTTGCCATCGTCAGCAAGCGCACTGCTGTAGGATCAACTTCACCCTTGCGATAAGCGGTTAAAATCGGCGCGATCAAATTGGCGATTGCCAAACGTTGCGTCACATGCCGCTCGGTGATACCGAACTGGCTGGCAATGTCCGCAACATCCCGCCCTTGTTTGATCAACGCGGCAAAGGCTTTATATTGGTCAATCTCGTCCATCGGCAGGCGGGCGATGTTTTCAGCGAGCGAGGCTTCGACAGCCTTGGCGTCATCACCACTTTCCATCACAAGACAGGGCACAGGCTCCGGCTTACTTTCATTATTGGCCGCGTCATCGAGTTTCTGCAACGCATGAAAACGGCGTTGTCCTGCCACCACTTCAAAGCCTTCATCACTGGGGCGCACCAGTAAGGGCTGGATAACGCCGTGGGCTTGAATACTGGGCATGAGATCATCGACACTCTTCGCGCCGACTTTACGGACGTTCAAAGGGCTGATGGCTAGGTTTTTAAGTTCAATATGTTGTAGTTGCATCGGTAAGTCTCCTTGTTTAGGTTGTTTGGTGCAACAGCGCACCTGCAAACCCCTGCGTGGGTGAGGGATTTGCAGATGCGCTGCCGCTCACGCGCATCGATAAATCAGATTGTTTCCGGCAATGCGGGTTTCCGTGTAATCAACGGCAAGATCACGGGCTATCGCGTCATAATCGATGTAATGGGCAAAGCTTGAAGGCACTTCGCCGAATAACCCTTCATCGACAAATTGGATCGCGAGGTTTTTCATTGAATCCTCATGATAAATGTCGATTTCCGGTAAGTCGGGCACTGTGCCTTCTAACGCAACCTCATAACCGCATTCACCAACGGCAATAATGAAACGGGTCTTATCGCCTTCGTCCCATGCATCTGCGCATTCAAAAAACGCCTTAATGTTGGATTGATACAGACCACAGGCCTCGGCAAACAAACAATCAAGTAGATCACCTTCAATGAATTGAATTTCAAACTCATCAACGTGCTGTCCATAGGTGTTAACGGCTTTGTCAGCCTTAGCGGTGTAGTCCTCATAGGAGGTAAAGTAAAACCCTGTGGCATCCATATCGTAGGGCTGGGCGTGTAATGTAAGTGTCATGGTTTGTGTTCCTTCTTTGTTTGTTGGTTTTGACGCCAGAGCAAACAAAAAACACTGCCCCGCGCTTGAACCTCTGCCCAGCGGCGAGCGACCAAAGAAAAGAATGAACAAGCGTGAGTCGCCCTTGCGACGAACCCATTCTTTTGGACGCTTGATCAAACACCGGAAATGGGTCAATCACTTTTCTGGGGGACCGTTTAGAGGGATCGACAGCTTTGCTGGCGCACCAGCCCTCTTACGGGAAAAAGTGATTGACCCACAGCAGCGCGTTTCCGGTTTTGATGTAAGCTGAAAGACAGGTTCCTAGCGCGCCCTTTGCGCGCGTAACAAAGCGACGACCATCCTTCATGGTCGTCTCAATCCTTCTTTATCTTTTCCCGCGAGGGGGCGTCACCCGCATGGGCGGAGACTACAGGCTCCGTGGCGAAGCCATAGAACCCGGTCCGCCTTCGGACGCGGCCAAACATTAAAAAAACACCAGGAGAAAAATTCAATCACCTTACTGACAACAACACGAAACCACCAAAATCACACCCAATATCCAGCGCAACACACAACCGCATGCATCATCAGATTTATTTGCAAAACAATGAACAAATGCAGTACATGTATGTTTTTGAGTAAAAGGAGGCAAGGATGGCCAAACACAACAACGACACACAACCCAACTCGATCCGAGAGGCATTCTTACCACCCAGCATCAATGCCTACAACATCTATGTCAGCCACAAGCGCTTTGATGACTTCACAGCCCTGTATGACTGGCGTGCAAAGGCCTATCACGTAGCCGAACTACTATCCCTACCAATCAAAATACGAACCCAAGCAGACTTCACACTAGAAATTTCACTTCTGGAGGATGCCGCTATGGCCAAGATCAAACACGGTATTGAGATCAAACTGTATGAGCGACCACAGGAGGCAACATCGCCAAACAATCAGAAAAAACCCATACCAGAAGGCTTTGACCATGCAGAGCTACGTATCGCTATCAACCGAATTGTTCATGAGATTGAATAGGGATACAAATACACAAATCGTGGTATTAAATACCGTACTAACACAGTTGGCAGATTTATCGCTGCAGAAGTATTTTCTACCCTGTTCAATAGTGCCTCGTCGGACTGCCTAGGCAATATGAAATTCAACGACAAAATTTCAGTAAAAACTAGGACAGAGCATTAACGAGATACAAACTCCCATCCAGCTCCACACAAGATATTATATATAACGGCTTAAGGGGTAACCAAAAATTCAACAGTATCCGAAGAAATAAACCCGCCAAAACCGAACAGCTGCACAGTGGCAATATGACGGCCCGGCTCTAACGCAGACGCGTCATACTCCCAGATCAATGGTACGAAGCCTTGCTCCTCTTCTGATTGAAATTGGTAATTGATGTAAAAGCCTGTCTCATAGAAGGATGAATCGAGTATCCAGCGATCTTCCTGTGGCACATCGATTTTAAATTGTACCGTATCGCCTACTTGCGGGATGCCAACACGAGAAAGCTCAGGGGTTTCTGCAAAGTCGAGTGAAACTACCGGCAAGTACGCACGGGGTAAAAAATAATCTTGCTCTAGCCGGACTCCGTTGCGCTGAAGCTCGATGTTGGCAAGATCAGGGACCGGCGTTTTCCAGCCTTTTAACTTTCGGTAGCTTAGATACTCAGTCTCGGCATTACCAGAAGTGATGATGGCGTACTCGGGCAGTCGATATGCCATGACCACAAACCACACATCATCGCGTAGTGCAAAATGTTCCGCGCCGTCTTTGTCAAAACCATCCCAGCGTACAACTGCTTTTCCGGTATTGATCGGCTTCCAATGCATGAGTTCACGCATCATCGGGCCGTTGTCAATGCCGCTGCGAATGAGGACACGGGCAGGATTATTTAGTTCGTAAGAAAGCTCAGTACCGCCGCGCAGTGTCCATTGAATATCAGGAATAATTTCACCGCCGGAATAGCCACGCGGGTCATCCATAATTTCTTCGCTTTCTGTGGCAATTGCCAGAACTGGAATGTACGCTTCATCGGGCACAAGCATACCGTTATCATCGCGCCCATCCCATACAGCCTCATGCTTGCCCGGAGTAAAGTTTGTATCACTTATTAGCGTACGGATAACATCGCCATCAGCAGAATAGAGTAAGAGATCAACAAATCCCGGCTCGTTTAGCGCGAAGTTGATTGTAAAGGAGTCACCGCGAGCGGGAAAAAACTCTGAATCATCATGCCACAACAGTCCTTCGCTCTTAATGGCGTTGCGTGGTTTCAGCTCTATCCATCTTACGTCTCGGGCTTCGAGCGTAGTAGAAACGGCGAGTAATGCTAGACAAATACACCATCCCCACATTTGTCTCGAATGTCTCATCGGCTGATCTCTAAATTGCGAATATCATCAAATCGCTCAGAAAGTGATAACGCCACAACTTTCTCACCCTCTAGTTTCATTATGGATGTCATTCCAACTTCCTTGCGCAGGAAATAGAGCGTGCCGTTACGATCTGTGGTGGGATCACTGTCACGGACATTTCCGGTGGTGAGTTGCACGGGTTTTGCACCAACCTCGTCATCCATGCTCCAGATATGAAAGCGCCCACCATCAGCATCACTGCTAAAGTAGATTTGTCCATCATGGACATGAGGCTGGTTGGAAACAGCATTGAGGAGCGTCAATTGCACCTGCTTTGCCGTTTGCATATCGCGCCGCCACAGCTCCCAGATCATCCCCCCACAATCATCAACACAGGTTGCTGTCGAGTAGTGCAGGTAACGCTCGGAAACCATAGTCGGCTCAAACTGCGCGGTTCGTTTTTTCACAAACCCAAATCGCCTACCACTTTCCATGTTAAATCCCACGATAATGGTTCGGCGACTTTTACCCTCTGGCAATTCAACTGCAAGTAACCATTGCCCATCAGAACTGAATGATGGTTGGGTGTAACGACTCTCCAGATTCATCTTGAGTTCAGGTACATCATTTTCGCCAATGACAGAATAAACACTTAAATGACTATCCGCGCCAATATATGCAATGAGCCCCGATACCGCGTGGTAGCTAAAGGTTCGCGGGTGCTCTATCCCATCAATACCATTAATTTCACCATCATGTGCTGTATATATTCGCCATTCACCTTCAATCAATCCGGCAAAGGCCATACC
>CALKXZ010000082.1 GCA_938003775.1 uncultured Granulosicoccus sp.
CTGCGTGATCCAGAGGGTGTGTTGCTAGCTACAATGGAGGTGTCCAGTATTTATCGACCCGACAAACAGCATGAGGCCAAGACGGTGTATGGCACCGTGGATGAGTCCCATGCTGGCGTACATCACCTGATGAACGCCACAGGTTCTGTTTATCTGGGTGGAAAAGTATTCGGCATAGAGCCCCAGACTCACTACGATTTTAAGCTGTTGCGCGACACACCTTCAGAACTGAGGGGCCGGTTCAGGAAACTGGGTTGGCGTAAAGTTGTTGCCTTTCAAACCCGTAACCCTTTGCACCGTGCTCACCAAGAATTAACGTTCAGAGCCGCAAAGGATGTGCAAGCCAACTTACTGATTCAACCGGTCGTTGGTATGACCAAGCCAGGGGACATCAATCATTTCACACGGGTGCGCTGCTATGAACACATACTGGATGAATACCCGGATCAAACCACGACCCTGAGTTTACTGAACCTGGCCATGCGCATGGCGGGGCCGCGAGAAGCACTATGGCATGCCATTATTCGCAAGAATTATGGCTGTACACACTTTATCGTCGGGCGAGATCATGCCGGACCAGGCAATGATCGCAATGGACAGGCTTTTTATGGTCCCTACGATGCGCAAACTCTGTTTCGGCAACACGAAGTCGAGCTTGATATCACCATGGTGCCATTCAAAATGATGGTCTATGTTGAAAATCGCGCGCAGTATTTACCGGAAGATGAGGTAGAAGCTGGAGACACCGTACTGAACATATCCGGAACAGAATTCAGGCGCCGGTTGCAAGAGGGTCTGGATATACCCGACTGGTTTTCTTACTCGCGAGTAGTGGAGGAATTACGTCGTTCGTACCCTGCCAGACACGAGCAAGGCTTGACACTGTTCTTTACGGGACTGTCCGGATCAGGCAAATCAACTATCGCCAATGCCCTGATGGTTAAGTTACTCGAAGATGGCAGACGTCCAGTCACGCTGCTTGATGGCGATGTGGTTCGCAAACACCTATCCAGCGAGTTAACCTTTTCCAAAGAACACAGGGATCTGAATATCCAGCGCATTGGTTATGTGGCCTCCGAGATCACCAAAAACAGAGGCATTGCCATATGCGCGCCTATTGCACCGTATCAAAAGATGCGAAAGGCGGTACGAGAGGTGATCGAACCACTGGGTGGTTTTATCGAAATTTACGTAGCCACCTCTCTCGAAGAATGCGAACGACGTGACCGCAAAGGACTTTACAAACTGGCCAGGGCTGGCAAAATCAAAGAGTTTACCGGCATTAGCGATCCGTATGAAATACCAAAAAATCCAGAACTGACTATCGATACAGAAGAACTAACGCCGGACTTAGCTGCTCACCGTATTATGCTCAAACTCGAGAGTATGGGGCTTATTACCTGACCGACTATGCCATGCGCCTGCGCAGCCAATACGCCAATCAACCGCCATTGACAAGAGGCAGGCGTTTGATCTGTACCGTGTATCGCTTGATCAGTACGGTGTATGATGTTTTTGAAAAAATCCGTTCGTAGTCACCCAACGAAAAACACAAAGAGTCGGATATACAAACTACTACAAAAACCCATACACACAAAAAGGAGCCATCAAGTGACTCATAAGACCGTACACATCGACAAACGTATTTACGAGCTCTATGACGAGTACTGCCACGGTCACATGGATCGTCGCGAATTTCTTAAACGCTGCGGGTCGATCACCGTA
Organism: uncultured Granulosicoccus sp.; assembly: GCA_938003775.1. Classification (GTDB taxonomy): domain Bacteria; phylum Pseudomonadota; class Gammaproteobacteria; order Granulosicoccales; family Granulosicoccaceae; genus Granulosicoccus. The sequence goes on from CALKXZ010000082.1 coordinate 1,726, forward strand.
GCCGGTGTCTCTGGCCTGATAATGGCGCAGGCTCTGATGCCGCGCTATGCTGAAGCACAGACAATCTCCTTCACCGACGAGCGCATTAAACCAACGTACATAACCTATCCTTCCGAAGGCGGTAGCTCCGGAGAGATGCAGGGCTATTTGGTGACGCCCACCGGTGACGGACCTTTTCCAGCCGTGCTAGTCATACATGAAAACCGCGGACTAAATCCCTACATTGAAGACGTAGCGCGGCGGCTTGGTACTCAGGGTTTTCTGGCGCTTGCACCCGATGGCCTATACCCTGTTGGTGGTTACCCGGGTAACGACGACGATGGTCGAACATTGCAGAAAAGCCTTGATCAGGGGCAATTGAAAAACGATATGCTAAACAGCGCAATAATGTTAAAAAATCACGCGAATTCCAACGGCAAGCTGGGTGCGGTCGGGTTTTGTTGGGGCGGTGGTACGGTGAATCATCTGGCCGTTGAGATGGGCGAAGATCTCAGTGCTGGCGTACCGTTTTATGGTGCAGCAGCCGAATCAGACTCTGTTGAGCGTATCCGCGCGCAGCTCATGGTTCAGTCTGCTGAGGACGATGACCGAATCAATGCCATGTGGCCAGAGTTTGAAACGGCTATGCAGTCCAATAACGTGCCTTTCACCCGACACTTATACCCAGGAACAAAACACGGTTTCCATAACAACTCCACACCACGATTTAACGAAGAGCAGGCCGGTATTGCAGAACAACGGACAATAGCGTTCTTTAATCAACACCTGAACGCATAAATAATTTTGCAGCCGTTGGCTTCATGCCAACAGTGACTTACCCAACAGGTTAGGTGTACCCGCTGTTCAAAGCGGGTCACTTGACTAAATGGCGGTTGGTGCTCATGTTGTGGCACGACAGTGTTAAGCGGTTTTGTTGAACAGCCCGATTAACAGACGATTATTGAAGCTTATCTCGTTGCTCATCTGTGTCGTACCAGGTCTTGCACAGTCGCTTTGAGAAGACAGCACCTGGGACCAGGATCAATAAAGCTTGACGTGCCAGTTGCATCGAACTGTACCACTCCAGCTTACGCACGGAGGTGGAAACTGGGTCTACTGTATTGATGTCAAATCTTAAGTTGTGGCGCTTACCCCAGCGTTTTAAAGCGCGAGACATAAATATTTCTTCCCCCGCGTATACCTTATTGCTGAAACCGCCTACCGCATCAAATGCATCACGCCGACAATAAATAAAGCAACCAGCAGCAAGCTTGCCTGTACGGGCAATCCAATTCCACATACGTATGCCACGCATAGCTACCGCCTGCACTGGTTTATCCGGTGCTATTTCTGAGCCGCCACCCACAACACGGCCTGTTGCCATGTTGTCCAGCACACGGGCCAGCAATACATCGCTGCACGTTGTATCAGCATCCAGGAAAATTAAAACCTCACCGCTCGCCACCGACGCACCACAGTTACGCGCCCGGGATATTTGATTGACAGCTTCGAATACAACCGTTGCGCCAAGTGCCTGAGCAATAGACGCTGTGTTGTCACTCGAGTTGTTATCGACAACGATTATCTCACCCCGGTGTGAATGAGATTGCTCAACCCGATGCATCGCGGCACTCACCTGCCGCAGGGTATCAGCAATAAATGCAGACTCATTCCACGCCGGGATGATTAACGAGTAACGCATGATCTTCTCATCATAGGACCATGGTTGTTCAACAGGCACGCAAAGGAACTACTGAATAAACCCCAGTGTTTGACAACCCATTCATACCGCCACTGGATCAGATCATAATGGATCAGATCGTAAACTGAGTATCTGAACTGGTGTGGCGCTTTTCCTGTTTCACAATGGCAGCGACAGTTGTTTCCAGATCCAGATGCCCAACAACTTGTCCATTATCGTTCGCTACGTTCACAGCCTGTGCAGAGGCATCGGACAACATCCGCGCAACGTCCTCCAGGTGATCATGAACCAACACCTGCGCACCGGCACCCGGATGTGCGCCTTGTTTCATGATGCTTTCAGCGAGTATGACGCGACCTCGGTTAACATCCTTCACAAAATTCTGGATGTATTCATCAGCAGGCTCCAGAACAATATTTTGCCCGGTGCCCTCTTGAATGATTTCTCCGTCGCGCAAAATGGCTATACGATCACCAAGACGCAGTGCTTCGTCCACATCGTGTGTAATAAACACAATGGTCTTGTGCAATTCTTTTTGTAAATCCAGCAACACGGACTGCATATCCATGCGGATTAACGGATCCAGGGCCGAAAATGCCTCATCCATCAATAACAGCGGTGCGTCGTTGGTCAGTGCCCGAGCCAAACCTACCCGCTGCTGCATGCCACCGGAGAGTTGGTTCGGGTAGTTGTCTTCAAACCCTGCCAAACCTACCCGCTCTATCCAGCGACGCGCTTCAGATTCCTGTTTGTCACGCGGTAGACCCTGTACTTCAAGTCCGTACACAACGTTATTGATGACCGTACGATGAGGTAGCAACGCAAATTTTTGAAATACCATCGCGGTTTCGTGACGGCGAAAATCTCGCAGTGCTTTCGTGCCCATTTTGCACACATCCTGGCCACCCACATTAACCTCACCCACAGTGGGATCAATCAGCCGATTGATATGACGAATAAGCGTGGACTTGCCTGAACCTGACAGTCCCATAACGACTTGGATGGAACCCGCCTGCATCGACAGGTTGATGTCTTTTAAGCCCAGCACATGCCCGTGTTTTTCCTGCAGCTCCTGCTTGGTCATACCCTCCTTGACTGCCGCCATGAAATGTTTCGGGCGTTTGCCAAAGATCTTGTACAGACCGTTGATTTCGATACTCGAGTTTTGGTTTGCAGCTGGCCCATTGCTGGTCGTTGACACTGTGTCACTTACCATGAACTTCCTCCGAATGAGCCTGCAGTCGTTTGCCGTAGGCCTGACTCACTCGATCAAAGATAATGGCGACACCGACAATGGCAAGACCATTGAACATTCCCAACGTGAAGTACTGATTAGCGATAGCTTGCAATACCGGTTGCCCCAGACCTTTGACCCCAATCATAGAAGCAATAACCACCAACGCTAATGCCATCATGATGGTCTGGTTTATGCCAGCCATGATGGTAGGCATAGCCAGCGGTATCTGCACGTTCTTGAGCCTTTGCCAGGCTGAAGAGCCGAATGCATCCGCCGCCTCCAGTACTTCTTTGTCCACCATGCGAATGCCCAGGTTTGTCAGACGTATGATTGGCGGTATGGCATAGATAACCACCGCGAGCAACCCCGGCACCTTACCAATTCCCAGCAACATAACAACCGGGATTAGGTAGACGAAACCAGGCATGGTCTGCATGACATCGAGTATGGGGGTTATTAGCCGTTGCACGACGTCTGATTTGGACATTGCTATACCAATAGGTATACCCAACACGATCGATACAACGGTTGATACGATCATGATTGATATGGTGCGCATGGTGTTGTCCCACATATCGAAATAACCGATTAACACCATGGTCACGAATGTCAACACGGTAATTTTCCAGCTGCGACTGGCCAGCCAGGCAATCAGCACAATGCCACCGAGAATGAATGGCCAAGGCGTATTTAATAAAAATTTTTCCGACCAGATAAGCATCTGCTTGATGGGCTCAAAAAAAGTCTCAACGGTGTCACCGTGTTCTCGGGTCCAGGCCCGAAAGCCACCATCAATACTTTTTTTCAACGCACGTAAAGCCGACTTTTCCATTGCCGGAAACTCAGTAAACCAATCCACAAATAGCTACTCCACGGTAGATAAAGTAAAGGCGGCCGGAGCCGCCTTTATTAAACGCGTAACAAGGGTTGTTACATAGCTGCCTTAACTTTAGCCATGGCATCTTCCGATACCCAGCTTACCCAGACGTCTTCGTAGTTCTCAATGAAGTGCTGTGCAGCTTCTTCACCCGTAGCCTGGTTGTCTGCCATCCAAGCCAGCAGCTTGTTGACTGTGCCATTTTCCCATGAGCGCGTTTCGATATAACCCATGGCCACACCCGCCTTTTTGGCAAAGTCATCAGTGACTACGCTGAAAACTTCACTCTTGGCCCAACCATTAGGCTTGGGATCTTCACAGTCAAGCACGGCTGTGCAGGTATCCCACTGCTCTTTGTCATGCTCACCCATATCCAGTTTGACCATCTCGTAGCGACCTAAAATGGCCGTCGGTGCCCAGTAGTAACCCAGCCAGCCTTCTTTACGCTCGTAGGCCTTAGCGATTGAACCGTCCAGGCCTGCGGCAGAACCGGTATCAACCAGCTCGAAGCCCTTGTCTTCCGCTTCATAGGCGGTAAACAAGTTGCCTGTGGAAATCTGACAGTTCCAACCCGATGGGCAGTTGTGAACTGCACCCAGGGAATCGTCTTCTGGGGCTGGGAACAAGTCGGGACGCGCCAGCGCATCAGCCGGTGTCTTGATATCAGGGTTAGCATCGGCGATGTACTTGGGGATCCACCAGCCTTCTTCACCACCGTCTGACAGAATCTCCGCTGCGATGATCAGTTCGCCTTCGGCAACTGCTGCATCCAGAGGCTCACGGACAGCATTAACCCACAACTCCGGCGCCAGATCAGGCTCGCCTTTTTCGTTCATAGACGTGAAAGTAGGCATAGTGTCGCCAGCAACAATCTCGGCATTGCAACCATAGCCTTCGCTGAGAATCAGCTTGTCAATCTCGGCGATTAATTCGGCGGACGCCCAGGTCATGCTCGCGATGGTGACATCACCGCACTCTTCAGCAGCAACCGCATTTTGCCCAGCCAGCAGACCGGCAGCGATAATCGCCCCGGCGAGATAACGTTTTTTCAACATGTTTTTCCTCTTGATTACTGTATGTTCGGTTTTGAACTCACTCAAACCGCTTTGAAATGACTAACAACGCAACTCTACTATCTTAGGAACAGGTGTTTTGAGTTGGTGGCCAATAAGGGGACGTATATGTCGCCTGTGGAACATAACCATACCAGAGTGCGTCATCGTGACCAACATCGAATGAAGTACGCGCTTGCGTATTCGCGGACAAGAACCACGCTAGTGTGATGTAGTCGCGTTCTACCGGCTAATGAAGTTGGGGTACTCAGCTACAGAACACAGCGTACGTTAACAAACGTAAATTGCATTGGGCACGGTAAAGTTTGTCCATTCGGCAAAAAAAATGCCGATGAAAACAAGCAAGACCGCTTGTTTACATCAGCATTTCATGCTTACGGCACCGATTGCTGTGCACGAGATTGATTCAATGGGCCAGCTGAACCGATCTTCCCGCTTGCACATAGGTAACGGGCGTTCAGAACCTCGACAACAGCACTAATACCGGTAATGTTACCGTTGGTAGAGGCCCATTATAGAGAATTGACAACCGCACTGGTGGCGGCCTTGTACCGGCTCATAAGGGCCACGGTAGCGTGTCGAAAACAAGCACTAGTAGCGATCATGTTCCGGCTTGTGAGGGCCACTTTAGCGCATCGAAAATAGCACTAGTAGCGGTAATGTTCTGGCTTGTAAGGCCCACTGGTATCCAGCCCAAGATAATCACTTTGCTCGTTACTCAGGCTGGTTAGCTTCGCGCCAATCTTTTGCAAATGCAGCCTTGCCACTTTTTCATCCAATGCCTTGGGCAATACATGCACATCGACCGAGTAATTCTCGCTGCGTTCCCACAGTTCAATCTGAGCCAGCACCTGATTAGTGAACGAGGCTGACATGACGAAACTCGGATGGCCTGTACCACACCCTAAGTTGACCAGTCGTCCTTCAGCCAGCAAGGTGATGCGCTTGCCATCGGGAAAGACCACTTGATCCACCTGCGGTTTAATATTTTCCCAGGTGTATTGGCGTAATCCGGCAACATCAATTTCGTTATCAAAGTGCCCAATGTTGCACACAATCGTTTCGTTCTTAAACTGCTTCATATGATCGTGTGTGACGACATTGACGTTACCAGTGGCGGTGACGACAATATCAACCTGATCAGCAACATCGTCCATCACTACCACACGATAACCTTCCATTGCTGCCTGCAATGCACAGATAGGATCAACCTCAGTGACCCACACCGTTGCGCCCATACCACGGAACGCTTGAGCACAACCCTTGCCGACATCACCGTAGCCAAGCACGATAGCGACCTTGCCTGCGACCATGACATCAGTGGCACGCTTGATACCGTCAAGCAACGACTCACGGCAGCCGTACAAATTGTCGAATTTTGATTTAGTCACCGAATCGTTAACATTGATGGCGGGGACTTTTAACGTACCTTTTTTGGCCATCTCAACCAGTCGATGTACCCCGGTAGTGGTCTCCTCGGACAGACCCTTTACACCGGCAAGAATTTCCGGATAGTCGTTGTGCATCATGAGCGTCAGGTCACCACCATCATCCAGAATCAGGTTCGGCACCCATCCAGACGGCCCCTTGATAGTTTGATGGATGCACCAATCGGCCTCCTCCTCTGTCTCGCCCTTCCAGGCAAACACAGGCACACCCGCTGCTGCCATGGCTGCTGCAGCATGGTCCTGTGTGGAGAAAATATTGCACGAGGACCAGCGTACTTCAGCACCTAGCGCAGTCAGTGTTTCGATCAACACCGCCGTCTGAATCGTCATATGCAAGCAGCCCGCAATGCGCGCACCCGCCAGAGGTTTTTTGCCCGCGTATTCCTCACGCAATGCCATGAGACCAGGCATTTCATGCTCAGCCATTGAAATTTCCTTGCGACCAAAGTCAGCAAGAGCCTTATCGGCAACTTTACAGTCGCTACCGACGTCTTTTGCAGATGCGTTCATTCGTATTGGTTCTCTATTAATGTGTATTCGTTGTGTCGATCATGTTCGTTGGTACCGTCATTGGTACCGCTGCCTGTATTGTTGCGCTTATCTGTCACGGCCACGGTAATTTGTACGGTGGTTTGACGTGTCAGTTGCACGGCTTGGACATCACTACTCAGGACAACCCAGCGGCCTGCCGTAGTGCGTCTGCGCGATCCGTTCTCTCCCAGGTAAAGTCAGGAATCTCACGACCAAAATGACCATAGGCCGCAGTTTGCTGATAGATCGGTCGAATAAGATCTAGCATCGTCACGATGCCATAGGGTCGAAGGTCAAACACATCACGCACGTATTGTTCAATCTTTCGATCATCAACATTGCCAGTACCAAAGGTATCGATACTGATAGAGGTTGGTTCTGCCACACCGATGGCGTAGGACACCTGTATTTCGCATTTATCAGCAAGACCGGCAGCCACAATGTTCTTCGCAACATAACGACCTGCATAGGCCGCTGAGCGATCTACTTTTGATGGGTCCTTGCCTGAGAACGCGCCACCACCATGTCGGGCCATACCGCCATAGGTATCAACAATAATCTTACGTCCAGTCAGTCCGCAATCACCCACAGGACCACCAATCTCAAAATTACCGGTTGGGTTGATATGAATCTTGTCTTGCGGACAACCAGCTAACCACTGAGCGGGTAAAACCGGCTTGAGTATATGTTCCATTACCGCTTCGCGCAGATCGGTTAGCGCGATGTCAGGATCATGTTGAGTGGAAAGCACCAGAGCATCAATACCGGCAGGCTTACCGTCTTGATAGCGCAGTGTTACCTGACTTTTTGCATCGGGGCGTAACCAGGCCAGGGTGCCATCACGACGCACTTTGGACTGTTGCTCAACCAATCGGTGTGAATACGTGATAGGTGCTGGCATGAGCACATCGGTTTCATTATTGGCATAGCCGAACATCAAGCCTTGATCGCCTGCCCCTTGCTCTTCTGGTGCAGCCCGGTCAACTCCCTGGGCAATGTGTGGCGACTGTTTACCAATGCCGTTGAGCACAGCACAGGTATCGCCGTCAAAACCCACGGCCGAACGGTCGTAACCAATGTCGCACACGGTCTTGCGCACCAGTGCTTCTAGATCAACGTAGGCGGTTGTTGTGATTTCACCGGCAATAATCACCAGACCCGTCTTGACCATGGTTTCACACGCCACACGTGCTCCCTTGTCCTCCGCCAGAATGGCATCCAACACGGCATCAGAGATCTGGTCAGCCATTTTGTCCGGATGCCCTTCCGACACAGATTCGGACGTGAAGATATAGTCTTTCGTCATTACAACGGTCTCATTTAGGTAGTGAATGGCCGTATTGTACCTATAAACACATAAGGATTTCTTTATATCGATGTTGTTATATCGGCACCTACTGTTCTGTTCGCGTGAATTACGTCAAAAATCGCAGCTTTACTCACACACATACCAGTGCTGGCAATCCGGGGTAAACGCCGCCAGATGAAAAACAGCCACGTATACTTATGCGGATCTGACTGACTGAACAGCAGCGAACATTCTCCCTATGCATACCCTTGCCGATCATCCTATTTCCCGTCGTTGGCCAGCGACCAATCCCGATCTCTTACAGCTCTACTCGTTCCCAACGCCCAATGGGGTGAAAATCTCTATTGCGTTGGAAGAGATGGCCCTGCCTTACGAAGCCCACACGGTGAATATCAGTGGTGATCAGCTCACGCCAGAATTTTTGGCACTGAACCCGAACAACAAAATTCCAGCGATTATCGACCCGCACGGTCCAGATGGACACTTGCTAGCGCTGTGGGAATCGGGCGCCATCTTGCTGTACCTGGCCGATAAAAGCGGCAAGCTCATGCCGAAAAACCCGGCGCTGCGCCATACCACCGTACAGTGGCTACTGTTTCAAGTGGGTGGGCTGGGACCGATGATTGGTCAATACGGCTATTTCACCAAGTTTGCAGGCAAGCAGATCGATGACCCACGACCCAAAGAACGTTTCATCGTGGAATGCAAACGCCTGCTAAGCGTCCTGGAACAACAGCTATCACAGCATGAACACGTAGTCTGCGACGAGTACACTATTGCCGACGTCGCTATTTTTCCATGGCTTAGAGGTGCACGTGACGCCTACAATGCTGGCGCAGATTTCGGCATGGAAGAGTTCACCCACACCATGCGCTACTTGGATCGCTGTCTGGGTCGACCCGCGGTTCAGCGTGGCCTGTTGATTCCCCCACGAGAATGACACCCGTATTGCTCACTAAGGATGTCGCGGGAATCGCGTGCCCAGTCCGTTGACGGATCATTGACGATTCTTCAATTGCCATTAAGATAGCCAGAGCGTTTACTTTTAACTGTTTGAGATACACACCGTGGCCAAGTCACTTCAAGAGCAACTTCGTCAAGCTGGCCTTGCCAGCCAGAAGCAAATGGTGCGCGCGAAAAAGGCAAAAAACACGAAAGAGAAAATGCAACGCAAAGGCGTTGATGTGGTGGATGAAACAGCCGCCTTGGTGCAGCAGCGGGATGCACGGATTTTGGCCCAAGATCGTGCCCTGAACAAACAAAAGCATGAAGCGGCACAGCGCAAGGCCCTGCAGGCGCAGATTAAAGAACTCATCACCCTTAATGCAGTGACAGAGCGCGGTGACGACGAGTACCGGTTTGATCACGGCGGTGTCATCAAAACCCTCATGATAAGCAGCGATGTACGCCGGGCACTGATCAAAGGGTTTTTAGCGATTGTGGGCAGCGGCGACGACTTAACCATCGTGCCAGCAAAAGTTGCACAAAAGATCGCTGAACGCGACAGCAGCTGGTTGATCGTACTTAATTCTCGCGATGAATCTGCAACAGACGTTGACGACGAGTACGCCGGGTACGAAATACCCGACGACCTG
>CALKXZ010000083.1 GCA_938003775.1 uncultured Granulosicoccus sp.
GTCAGTATCGCTAACAGGTCAGCAGCATTAGCAAATCGCAGGTAGACCACACGTGTGTTACCACCGGATTCAACGGGTGTGTCTAGATTGACGATAGTGCCACGCATCCGCGCACGCGCGGCCGGGTCACCGCTGAGCAGAATACTGTTGGTGCGCTCGTCAGCCGCAAAGCGAATGGATCCGGGGGTGCCGTCAATCTGGCCACCGCGACTCTGCAACGATTGTAGAATGCGGATGATCTCGCTGGCTGAGGCGTGACTGAGGCGGACGATTTCCACTTCATCGTTATCCGCTCTATCTATGCCGGTGATGATTGTTGTCAGCCGTTCAATATTCGAGGCGCGATCAGTAACAATCAACGTGTTGGTCGCTGCATATGCAGCCAGGTGGCCCTGCTGGGGTACCAGCGGTCGGAGTATGGGGACTAATTGGGCAGCAGGTACATTTTCGATCTTGATAACCTTGGTTACCAATTGATCGGATGTGCTGGAGTCGTCACTAAAAGCCGGAACCGGGCCCTGTTTGGCATTCACATCAGGCACGATTTTAATCAGATCGCCTTGTGGCACAGCAGCGTATCCATGTACCTGTAAAACTGACAGGAATGTTTCGTACAGCTCGTCTGAATTAAGCGGTGTCGAAGAAATGACAGTGACGCGAGCCTTGACTCGTGGGTCAACCACAAAATTTCTGCCAGATTGGCGCGATACCGTTTGGATGAGCGACTGAATATCCGCGTTTTTCAAATTCAGCGTAAAGGTGCCTTCCTGCGCATGAGCCGATGTGCTCACTATGGTGCTCAGGCTCATGCCCAGACCTATCGCCATGCCCATCACTAATGGCAGGGATAGACGTCCAGTGTGTGTTATTGCTTGTCGGAGCCGATTTAACATGATCATCAAGGGGTTAGACAGTATTGCCTGAGTGTAGCTGGTTCCGGTCTGCGAACGGGTCAGTTATGCGCTTTCTGAGGAGTTTGTACTATTGAGCCAGCGAGATCGTAATCGGGACCTCTACTCCGTCACGTAAAATTACGACGTCGAGGTTCTCTGCCTTGACCGCGTTCCTCAATGCCCGAATGCCCTGTTTCTGGCTATTGAGCTGAATATTGTTCACTCTAGTGATTATATCGCCAGCCACTATGCCTTGTGCTTCAAGTATTTCAGGATTTTGCTTGGGCGTTATGCGATAGCCGACCAGTTTGCCATTCTCTTGGTAGGGTTCCGCTGCCACCACCCGTCCCAGCATGGACGGATTACGCGCCAAGGTATCGCGTAGCTCACGTGGATTGGTGGGTAATTCGACTGGCTGATTGGCATTCTGGCCTTGTGCCTGGGCATTCGCGTTACCGGCACTTTCAATAGGACGCATAGCGATTGGCTGCACGTTTTCCGGCAGTGTGAGCTTTTCCAGCTTCCCCCGGTTTCGCAGTATGACATGGTCTGTGTATACCGCTTCGAGTGTGGTGTCACCACTGATTTTGTCACCGATGCCATAGGCGTTCTGCTCAGCGGAACCTGCGCTGATGATAGCTATAGCCTTTTCCTGAGGCTCAAACGCAAAGACCCCTGCCAACTGTAAGTTAAGGCTGGTGTCGACAATGACCTCAGGTGCTTCCTCGACCTGTTGTTGCACCACCGGTACTTTACTCGCGTCTCCAAACAGGTGTGTAGAGGCAATGATTCTAGCCAGCTCAATGGGGCCAGGTGAGTTGCTGTTTGCGCGATTTACTGGGGCGATATCGGCGTGCGCTGCTTGTGTGGCGCCTGGCAGTAATTTTAATGTAACAAAGGCCAGTGTTACACCAATCCCCATGACCAACAGTGAATTGGTTAATCGAGGTAATCGGGCTGGCTTTTCAGATAGGGACAGCGAAGAAGCGCTCGCGCTCATGGGGTTTGGATCCTGACGGGAAAATCTGAAGTGTGGAGTATTGACCTCAATTTACTGAGGAGGTTCGGGTTGGGTTGGAAGTCGTTCATGGCGTTGTTCCAGCTCCGCGCACGGGTAATCTGTGGGTAAACATGCAACTGCCTGAGCCAAAGAACATAACAATTTTGACGCCAGTTGTACCCGGCTGCCACGTCAATTACATGACGATTCGGGAAGGAGCTGTATGGAACGCTGGGTGCCTAACTGTCAAAGAACGTCATGAATCACTCACTCATTATCCACTTAATAAAAAAGGGCCGCAATGCACTGCATTGCGGCCCCTGCGTTAGTCAACGAGGATTGATCCGTTAGACCATATCTTTCAGATTTTTTAAAGGCAGTACCTTAACCACTTTGCGAGCTGGCTTTGCTTTGAACATCGTCTCTTCACCGGTGAACGGGTTGATACCTTTGCGCGCTTTGGTAGCAGGCTTCTTGTTGACCCGGATCTTCATCAGTCCAGGTACGCTGAACGTGCCAGGCCCACGTGGCTTCAAGTTGTCTTGAATAAGGCCGTTGAGTGCTTCAAATACTGATGCAACTTCCTTGCGGCTTAGTTCAGTGGTCTCGGCAATCGAGGCCATGATTTCAGATTTAGTTGGTGGCTTCTTGACAGCTGATGCTGCCGCCTTTTTCTTTGCTGTGGCCTTTTTCTTTGCTACTGGTTTTTTCTTGGCTGCTGCTTTTTTCTTTGCCGCCATAATCTGTGTCCCCTAATGGATACTGTTGAATAAAGTAGTGATATGTCAAATACACTGCAAAGACAGTGTTTTTGTCGGATCTTGCCCACCTATGAAGGCGCGCGAAAAATACCACAGTTACTTGATAACAGTCAGCAGTTATAGACGAAAAATTGAAAAAAACACTATATTTTAAGCAAAAATTACAATTTGGGCCGAAATCTACCGGATTTTCAGGCTTTTTCGACGTGTTAACTGATTGTTAACAACTGCATCGAGTTAACGGGTAGCTTCGTCAGTCGCATGTTGCAAGCACTTAGAGACAAGCATTGCAGTGGTCTTATTTTCTTGTGTAATGTTTGTCTGATAATTGTCCAGCAAGCTCATAATTCTTGGTAACGACTGTGTGTCCCAATCCTGTGTCATGACTTTAGTATGACGAATCTGTGCATCAAGGCATCATTGATCAGCCAATTTTCACAATAGGATTTGCTGAAGAGTCCCCAGTACAAAAATGCGCAGGGCAAACAATCCAATGATGGTAAAAAAAACGGTTAAATCAATACCACCTAACGGAGGAATCAGGTTACGCAGTGGTTTGAGAACCGGCTCGCTGATGGATCCAACCAGTGCTTGTACCGGGTTACCAGTGGCCCCCGGTATCCAACTTAGTATTGCTTGGATGATCAATGCATAGATAAATACGTTAAAAAACGCGTGTATCAGATCCAGTACGGCTAACAGCACCATCGATACCAGCGGTAACTGGCTAACCGGCACAACCTGTCCTAATGCTGGCACAGCACCCAGGCTGAGCAGCTTGAATACCACCAATTTAAGCAGCAGTACCGCAAAACACAGCACCAGGGAGGCAGTGTCGTAACGCTTTACACTGGGAACAATGCGTCTCAATGGTATGAGTAGTGGGTCAGTGAGTTTGACAACTGCCTGCGCTAACGGGTTGTAATAGTCCGCTCGCACAACTTGCATGACAAAGCGCACAGCGACCACAGTGGCGTACAGGTTAAACAGTATGCCGAGAATAAAGCCGATCGCATTGAGAGCCGGGTTGGCCATGGGTAGAATCTCCGAAGTCAGTCAGTGACGGTAGGGGCGATCTGGAATCAGTTTGGGGAAAGCTGGTCGCCCAGCTCAACAGCGCGGTCATTAGCCGCCTGCATGGCTTTTTTCACGATTTCTGGTAAGTCACGATTATCGAATACCTGAAGTGCAGCAGCAGTTGTGCCACCTTTGGACGTGACGTTCTCCCGCAATTCACGCGGCGAATGCTCATATGTTCGAGCCATGCTCGCAGCACCATAGGCTGTCTCAATAGCCAGCCTTCGCGCTGTCGTCTCATCAAGACCCAGCTCACAGCCTGCCTGAACCATTTGTTCAATCAGGTAGAAAAAATAGGCAGGACCGCTACCAGATAAGGCTGTGACGGCATCCAGCAACGGTTCTTGGTCCACCCACGAGCTCACGCCTGCTGTATCGAGCAATGACTGTGCTTGTTTTTTGTGCTCAGCCGTACAATGTTCGTTGGCGTACAACGCGGTAGCACCCAACCCCAGTAATGCAGGAGTATTTGGCATGCACCGGACTAACGCACTTTGCTGCGGTAGCCATCGTTCCATGCTGCTGGCGCGCACACCTGCCGCCACAGACATCACTAGTGGTGCCGCGGCGATTGGTGCGGTTTTTTCAACAGTCTGGTAGAGCGCTGAATAAGCCAAGCAGACGGTCTCGACGATATGTGGTTTTACCGCTATTACAACGCCCAGCGAGTCGCCGGTGAGCATGGGGTCCGGTGCTCCTTCGACCATCAGCAATTCAGACAGTGAGGCTGCAGAACGAATACCAAATTTTTCGACAGCCTTGTTCCGGGTTATCTGATCAGGGTCAATAACTGCAATTGTGTCAGCTTGACCACCACCTGAGATCAATCCACCAATCAGACTGCTGGCCATATTGCCAGCACCCACGAAGACCCAGTTCATAGGCGCGCCTTCAGTGTGCCACTAAAGCCTGGGATTAAACGCATCAGCTCGCGTTCGCCACAGACGTTCGTTTGTCTGAGAGCACGCTCAGAAGGCGCGCAAACGCATCGACAAATGACGTTATGCCGTCTTTTTCCAGTTCATCGGTCAAGTCATTGAGTGAGATGCCCAGATCTGCCAGTTGTGAAATATCTTTGTGTGCTTGTGCCAGATGTTGAGTGAGCCGCGACTCGGCAACACCATGGTCCTTGAAGGCAGCCATGGTTTTAGGCGGTAGTGTGTTGACGGTATCTGGCCCAATGAGCTCTTCAACGTAGAGTACATCAGAGTAATCTGGATTCTTGACGCCGGTGCTGGCCCACAGCAGGCGTTGCGGGCGTGCCCCTGCAGCCTTAAGTGGTGCAAACTGTTCACTGCCGAACAGATTGACGAAATGGCCGTAGGCAACCTTTGCGTTTGCAATTGCAATCTTGCCTGTTAGTGCCTTTGCTGCATCACTGGTATGTGCCAGCAGTGCCTTGTCGGCACTGACATCAACGCGACTGACGAAAAAGCTTGCGACTGAGGCTATACGGGCAATCGAGTGTCCGTCGGCAAGTCGGCGCTCCAGTCCACGTATATAAGCGTGTGCAATTTCGCGATACCGCGCAACGCTGAATAGCAGCGTGACATTGACGTTGATCCCCAGTGCCGTGAGCGCCTCAAAGGCCTTAACCCCTTCGGCTGTGCCCGGTACCTTGATCATCAGATTGGGTCGGTCAATACGTTTATGCAGGTCCACTCCCATGGCAATCGTGCCAGCTGCATCATGGGCCAGATCAGGTGCTACCTCAAAGCTGACCATGCCATCCACCCCGTCGGTCTCCTCATAGGTACTGGCAAACGCATCGGCTGCAGCCTGAATATCGGGGATGGCCAACTGATTGAACAGTTCGAGTTCAGAAATACCGGGCGAGGCGCTGACTATCTGGCCGATGTCAACGTCGTATTCATTGGTCTTAGCAATGGCCTGCTCGAATATGGCTGGATTAGAGGTCAAGCCCATGATGCGATCATCGCGGATCATGTCTTGCAGCTCGCCACTGAACAAACTTTTTTGGATGTAGTCAAGCCACATGCTCTGACCCAGATCGTAAGCTGCGGCTAGTGGGTTTTGGTTACTCATAGTCGTATTACACTCATAGTCGTATTAACGGGCAAGCGAAGAACAACACTAGTTTAACAAGTTCCAGCGTGCGGGCCGAACGTTGTGCTGCACTGACTTGTAAAGTTCTTGGCAATGGCTCTGCATTACCTGCGAGCTGCACCTTGTTAAGCGCCAAGCGGGACTCTCTGTGGGTTGCATTAGTTTGTTCCAGTGCACTAGTGGGTGGGTACTAGTTTACTGTGACCGTGAAAGATTCATTCCGATCCCCGCACCATGCGCTCAGCGGCCTTGATATACGTGACGAAGTTGAATAACGCGGGATGCGTAGCGCCTAGCAACACCTGGTGTTACGGTTCTCGAGCACCGAATATGGCCGTGCCCACTCTAACAATCGTCGCTCCTTGTGCAATTGCGGCTTCCATGTCAGCGCTCATGCCCATCGATAAGGTATCCAGTGCGGGTAAATCGCGCTGTAATGAAGACAGACATTTGGACAGTTGGGCAAACACTTGGCGTTGCTCGACCTGCTCATGTCGCGGTGCTGGGATGGCCATCAGGCCTCGTAACGTGACACCTTGGAGCTCAGCACATGCCAAGGCGAGTGCCGGCACCTGCGCCAGTGACACCCCAGATTTGCCGGGTTCATTGTCCAAATTGACCTGCAAACAGATATTCAATGGCGCCATTGTTGGGGGGCGTTGCTGGGCAAGCCGTGTAGCGATTTTAAGTCGATCGACTCCGTGAGCCCACTGAAAATGTTGAGCAATCTGAGCCGTTTTGCGTGACTGGATGGCACCAATGTAATGCCATTGCAGATCTGGCTGATTAATTGTGAGGATTTTCTCCACAGCCTCGTCAACGTAATTTTCGCCAAATGCGAGCTGACCGGCCGTTATCGCCTCTTTGATGGCAGACACAGGTTTTTTTTTGCTCACTGCCAACAGTTCTACGCTGCCAGGTTCCCTGGCATAACGTTGTTCATGGGCACGGATGTTTGCGCGGACGCTATCAAGGGATTGCGCTACGTTGTGTGTGTCGTGTTTCACGTTATCTGGAACCGGGGCCGGGCATTGCGCAGGACGAATCAAGTGTCAGTGTCCACGAGGCTAACAAAAACCGCGAACTGGCCGACATGGGTTCAGTAAGGCAAGTAGAGCCATAGGGCCTGCTGCTTCTGATAATTCTGGCACAGCTTGCTGCCGTGCCCCGACATTTAAAGGTAAGTTTCATGGATATCGCTCAGCTTCTGACATTCGGCGTCAAGAACGGTGCTTCGGATATGCATCTCTCAGCCGGTCTTCCTCCCATGATACGCGTGGATGGTGACATGCGGCGGGTGAATGTACCTGCGCTTGAGCATGCTGCTGTGCAGGCCATGGTCTACGACATCATGAACGACAAGCAGCGTAAGGATTATGAGGAGAAGTTAGAGACTGACTTCTCGTTTGAGATTCCTGATACAGCACGGTTTCGTGTGAACGCATTCAACCAGAATCGAGGCTGCGGTGCAGTTTTCCGGACTATACCGACTGAAATTCTGACACTGGAGCAATTGGGCGCACCGAAAATTTTTCAGGAAATTTCAGCCTTGCCAAGGGGTATTGTGTTGGTGACAGGGCCCACTGGCTCTGGGAAATCGACCACCCTGGCGGCGATGATGGACTACAAGAACGATTCTGAGCTAGGGCATATTCTGACTATTGAGGATCCAATTGAATTTGTTCACGAGAGCAAAAAATGTCTGATTAATCAGCGTGAAGTACACCGCGACACGTTCGGTTTCTCCGATGCACTGCGTTCCGCATTGCGTGAAGATCCTGACGTTATTCTGGTTGGTGAGATGCGTGATATGGAAACTATTTCATTGGCATTAACTGCTGCCGAAACCGGTCATCTGGTGTTCGGTACCTTGCATACCAGCTCCGCAGCAAAGACGGTGGATCGTATTGTTGATGTGTTCCCGGCTGGTGAAAAACCTATGGTTCGGTCCATGTTGTCGGAGTCATTACGGGCAGTGGTCTCACAAACCCTATTAAAGAAGAAGGGTGGTGGCCGAGTAGCGGCGCATGAAATCATGATTGGGACACCGGCAATCCGTAACCTGATTCGTGAAGATAAGGTTGCCCAGATGTACTCGGCCATCCAGACAGGCCAGGGTCAGGGAATGCAGACGTTGGATCAGAACCTCAAAGAGCTGGTTAATCGCGGCGTTGTCGATCTGGCAGAAGCGCGTAAGAAAGCACAAAACCCTGACAGCATTATGTAATCAGTGGTTGTTATACGCGGTCGCAATAACCGGCGATTCGCAACATTACTTTGTTGGTCTGTCGGGTACCTGAATTAACCCGACGGGCCGCAATACGCATCAGTATCAGGCAGATTTAGAAAAAGGGGAATATCGGTATGGACCTTAAGGTCGCAAAGCGTTTCATGGATGAATTGTTGGTCAGCTTGTACAAAAAAGGCGGTTCTGACTTGTTCATCATAGCCGGAGCGGCGCCGTCTATGCGCATTCATGGCAAGGTTACGCCCGTGATGGATAAGAAACTGAGCGCTGACCATACCCTGGCGCTCGCCCAGTGCTTAATGACTGATGCAGAGCGCGAAGATTTCAAAAAAAATAAAGAATGTAATTTTGCCATCGCTCTGCCCAAGATCTCACGCTTTCGAGTCAATGCACTCGTCCAACGTGGTAGTGCTGGATTGGTAGTTCGTATCATTCCGAACGAGATACCGTCTTTTGCAGACCTACACATGCCCGACATTCTGTCGCAGATCGCCATGACTAAGCGCGGTCTGGTGATATTTGTGGGTGGTACCGGCTCGGGTAAGTCCACCAGCCTTGCGTCGATGATTGACTACCGCAACGAGAACTCTAATGGCCATATCATTACCATTGAGGATCCGGTTGAATTCGTCCATCACCACAAAGGCTGTATCGTGACGCAACGAGAGGTGGGTACCGATACTGATTCATTCGAAATTGCGTTGAAGAACACCCTGCGTCAGGCACCGGACGTCATTCTAATCGGTGAGATCCGAGACCAGAAGACAATGGAACATGCCATCGCTTTCGCTGAGACTGGTCACCTGTGTCTGGCAACATTACACGCCAATAACACCAACCAGGCGCTGGACCGGATTATTAACTTCTTCCCCGAAACTCGTCATAAGCAATTGCTATTGGATCTATCCTTGAACACCAAAGCCTTTATTTCGCAGCGACTGTTGCCAACACCCAGTGGCAAGGGGCGCCGCGCAGCTGTCGAAGTTCTGCTTAATACACCACTCATGTCCGACATGATCATGAAAGGCGAGGTGCATGAAATCAAGGGATTGATGAAGAAGAGTAAAGATCAGGGCATGCAGACCTTTGATCAGGCCTTGTTTGAATTGCTGAATGAGAATGCCATAACAATTGAAGAGGCGATGAGAAACGCTGACTCAGTGAACGATCTACGACTGCGTATCAAGCTCGAAGGTGGCAACTCATCAGCTGTGGATGACATGATTGCTGATTCGATGAGTTTGCAGGACGATAATGAGGAGGAGGATGGGCGGCGTCTGGCAGGTTGACTGACAGTGCTGCTCGCGCCGAATGGACGCATAAGAAACGGTCCGAGCTGCAGTGCCTGAGTACGCGACATCGTGCATGGCTGTTGGTCTGTCTCCTGACTTGCCACGCTATGGACCTTGCTTCAGAATGCTCGGCGATCTTTGCAGAAATAGCGTAGCTTCATGCCCAGTGGTTCCTTGTACGCCCCGACAGCGGCCGCATTGGTTGAGCAGTGTGTGGCCTCTGCTAAAGAACTGCTGGGTGAGAACCAGCCTCCACGGGTAGTTCTTTCGCCGTATCGTTTCAACCCGTTGGGTGCACATATTGATCACCAGGGCGGCTCGGTATTGGCGCGTTGTCTGAATCAGTACACGGTACTGTGTTATTGGCCATCGGTTGATAATCGCCTGTCTATTCATGCAAAGCTTGGCGATGCGCCATGGCAGCGTGCCTGCTTCATTCCAGGTGAGTTGCAGCAAGTGCATGGCTGGGATGCCATGGCTCGAGCATCAGCTACCGCACTGACCAAGCATAAGCTTGTGAGCACTGGTATGCGGGCTTGCGTATTCGGTACGCTTATTAGCGGTGGGTTGAGTTCTTCTGCGTCGGTCATTTTGGCGTATCTAACCGCGTTGGCCGATGTCAATCAACATTCGCTAAGTGCCTTGGAACTGGTTGAGCTGACGCGCCAGGTTGAAAATGACTATCGGGGTTTGAACAACGGTATACAAGACCAGATGTCCATAGCCTTTGGGCAGGAAAATCACCTTGCTGTGCTGGATGTGGAAGCGGTCAGTGCCCAGCACGTCGCTGATCCGGCAACCATTGTCGATGTACGCTATCTGATGTGCTATTCAGGTGTCTCACGGGATCTCGCTGGCTCGGCTAAGGACTTACCTGAGCCTAAAAACACGGCTGCGCCTGAGGTGGAAAGTGGTGTTGTTGCGTCAACGCCCGAACGTGACATTATTGATGTCTCTGGCGCGCCCATAGAGCCGCCAACAGAAGAAGAAATTGAGCGCATCACA
>CALKXZ010000084.1 GCA_938003775.1 uncultured Granulosicoccus sp.
GCCAGCTTTACTGCATCCTTTTTATATTCGTCAGAGCGCGGGACACGCTGTGGCTTCTTTGTTTTCTTTCGTGTTGTCATGGGACACCTCAGTTGCGTTATTATCGCTTAACTGATTGTCCGTTGGTACTGGGGAGGATCAGACTACCAGGGCCGCCCTGCGATAGATCCGGCGATTCTACTCAAGATCATTCTGTTTGCGTACTCCAAAGGGATAACCTCGAGTCGCCAAATTGAATGGTGCTGCCATACGAACATACTGTTTAAGGCACTATCGTGTGATACGACACCAGATTTCACGACAATTGCAGCCTTTGTTAGTGGGCACGGTGTGGCGATAGCAGAGTTGTTCGAGCAAGTCGTACTGGTCTGTCATGAGCAAGGGCTAATCGGCCATGACTTGGTGGCCATCGATGGCTGTAAATTAGCTTCGGATGCTGCCAAAGAGTGGTCCGGTACCTTGGAAGAGCTAGGACACAAGCGCGACAAGCTGCGCAAACAGATAGATATAAAGCTTGAAGAGCACAAGGCGATTGACAAACTAGGTGAACAGGCCGACTCCAATAAGCGAAGCCAGCAGGTACAGAAAACCATCGATACGCTCAACCGTGCTCACGACAAAGTAGTGGAGTTCCTGAGCACGGCTGAGAAGCGCAAGGGGCAAGGGCCACGGGCGAAAGAAGTCAAAAGCAATATAACCGATAATGAATCGTGCAAGATGACCACCAGTAAAGGCACGATACAAGGCTATAACGGTATCGCCACGGTAGACAGCAAGCATCAAGTCATTATCGATGCCGAAGCCATTGGAGAGGGTCAAGAACATCATGTTTTCCAGCCGGTTGTGGAGCGCATCGGTGACCGTTACAGCCGGTTAGGTATCAGTGATGATATCTACGGTGACGGTCTAACGTTCACCGCAGACACGGGCTACTCCAACAAATCAAACGTGACCTATCTGTACGAGCACGGTATTGAGAGCTACGTACCCGACAACCAGTTCCGACAGCGAGACCCTGCTTTTCAGAATCAGAAAGAAAAGCACGGTAGTCCCCATCGAAAGCCGTCAAAGAGAGAGAGGGTAGAGCTTTTCTCGGCCGCCGATTTTCAACTCGATACCGAACGACGCCAGTGTCAGTGTCCGGCAGGAGAATCACTGACACTGAGGAGAGTGGGCAAAGACAAGTTAGGAAATGAGAAGTTGTTCTTCCAGGGGCGATTGCTGCAGTGTCGTGGTTGCACGCTCAAGGCACAGTGCATGCGACGACCGGAAGCGGCAGACACTCGAACAGGGCATGGTCGTCAAGTGTCGTTTATCCTGGAGCGATCCAACAAAGAAACAGATGCGACGATCTGGATGAAACAGCGGGTCGACAGTTTCAAAGGCAAACAGATCTATGCGCAACGCCTGGCCGTGGTCGAGCCTGTGTTCGGTAACCTGCGTGCTAACAAAGGACTTGATAGATTCTCGTTACGTGGCAAAGATAAAGTTGAGGGGCAATGGCATTTATACTGTCTGGTGCATAACATAGAGAAGATTAGTAACAACCTGATAAAGAGCCAGGGCTAGGCAAATCAAGATCAGACGTATTGAGCGGCAACCAGCGAAAGAAAAATGAAGGCGACTCATGATGAAACAGATTGGGCAGCATCAGCGGTGCTACCACCCCTGTTGAAATACCAGTCGCAGTCACATAGCCGGAAACTCACTGGCTATGCGGCGGGTTTTTCTACAGCCTCGTTAGCTTTCAGCTCGGGTATGTCTCTTCAAGGTTAATCAAGGTGACTTGTTCGGGGTAAATTGAGCACATATTGATATTCATCCTCAGGTAGAAAAAAACTATGGACAAGCTAAGGATACGGCACGCAGTTGCTTCAGATGCTCAAGGCTTCCTCGATCTTTGGGAGGCATTGGATTCGGAGACAGAGTTCATGTTGTATGAGCCTGGCGAGAGAGAAATAACATTGGATGAGCAAAAAAGTAGGATAGAGAGGGCGGTAGAATCCAAGGAAGTAGCGATGTTTGTTGCCGAAAATCTAGAACTCAAGGAATTAGCAGGATTTACTGTTGGGTTTGGTAACAATAATTTTAGAGACAATCACAAATTATATGTGGTTATTGGTTTACGGCAAATTTACACGGGAAAGGGGCTCGGCTCGCGACTTCTCACTGAATTAGAGACTTGGGCAAATGAAAACAAATTTCGTCGTCTAGAACTAAGCGTGATGGTAAGGAACATAATTGCTATAAAATTGTATAAACGACATGGTTTTAGGATCGAAGGTACCAAAAAGGACTCGGTGAGGTTGAAATGTGGATTTGTCGACGAGCATATAATGGGAAAGATACTTGGGGCTTCCGCTTAGATATTGAATTCACCAAAAAAACTGTAGCTGTCGTGAAAGCTAACGTAGCCATGCAGCAATCACTGGACCCTGCCACACAACCTGGCTGCGCCAGAACGCGCGTCAGCCTCCAGTGTTCCTGATGGCAGATGTTGAGGCTGTAGAAAAACCCACCTACCATGTCTAAAATCGCAAATTCTGTTTATGTTTGCTCCGATAAAAGAAAAGCAGGACGCTCTCGTGCTTCATTTGGACAGCAAATTCTGCGGGTTTTCGAGCTTGCAGGTTTTCCTACACTCTCGTTAGGTTTCATAGGGTAGACTTCTGTGATGCTAGGAAAAAAATTAACAGTTTATCTCGCGAACGGTCTCCCTTCGGGCATTAGGCACGTGGAAATTGCCAATTGGTCGGGACAGGGAATTGCTTGCCCGCGTAGCCGATTAAAAGACCTTGGCAATTGGCCAGAGGCCGCGCGTCCAGGCGTGTATTTCCTTCTCGAGAAAGACTCTGGTGACACTGGGGATCGCGTGTATATAGGGCACAACTGTATTATTTTGTACAGCTTTGTAACCGAGATATTAGTCACCTAAGGTGTGTATTAAGTTTAGTTATGGCATGATTCTACAATTTGCACGTTTGGTTGTAATCGTGTAAGCAAATCTCTCTCTGTTCTTTCTTTCAGTTACCAATGAATCAGAAGGCGGTTCAGGAGATGCATCTGATGAATCGTATTACTTAAAATGAGAAAATATTCCTTTGGTAAAAAAAATGTGAATTTCCTTTTCCTTAGTTATATATACACATACATT
>CALKXZ010000085.1 GCA_938003775.1 uncultured Granulosicoccus sp.
CGAACGTATTGCGGTTCGTTTCGAGCAATCCGGCAATGCGCTACTGGTCATCATTACGGCATCAGAAAGCAGTTAAAATTGTTGAAAATGGCGCACACGGGAGGACTCGAACCTCCGACCACGTGGTTTGAAGCCAGGTACTTAAAAAGCATCCTCAGATCAAGGATGATCGATGGATATTGCATGAGGAGGCGCCCGGCAAGGGGCGCCCGGCAAGGGGCGCCCGGCAAGAGCAATGGTTGCGTAGTGGGGAGATAGATCTGGTGCTAGATGTGTGATGGTGCTTCACTGCCAGGCCCAGCCAGCGTGTTAAACAGTGAATAGACAAGTAATGAGTAGTCTTATCACTGATGACATACTCTGGTTGTCAGTATCATTGTGTGGCAGCTTGATGGCAATGGGCGGTCTTTACTTCTTATACTCACACATTCGCATTGATCAGGATTGCAGTTAGCAAAGCTGAATCAACAGACGCCGATGCTGCACATAAGCCATTGGCGCTTTAAAACCCCTTAATGCACGGCGCCCACGTTCGGCTAATGCGGTTAACCATCCTGACAAACTATGAAGCCGCTTTGTGCGACTGGATCAGTGCTATTTCCACAGTGGTGGGTATGTGCGCTCATAGCCTGGCAGCGCCTCTATCATCAGATTCCACGAGGCAATATTGGCGAAGTGGTCTGGAAAACTTTGCAGCTTTCCGCACACGTCGGTGCTGTTGTTTTTATTAGCCGCGCGACCCATAAACTGCAATAACGGGTAAAGGCAGATATCCGCTGCACTAAGACTCTCACCGTAAAGAAATCCAGTATCACTCAAATTATTATCGATACGCTCCATTTCGCTTTCTAGGCCTTGTCGAGCTGCGATGATATCGGTTCGCTGCTCTTCGACACGATCAAAGAAAATGCCTCGGCTGAAGACGAACACTGGGCCTTCTATGTAGTTGCTTGTCTCTTGAATTGATTGCCAGATCAATCCGGTTTCCTCTGGGTCCTGACCAAATAATGCGGGTTTAGGGAATTTTGCTTCCAGGTATTGCAAAATAGCGATGGACTCATAGAGAGAAAAATCGCCGTTACAGAGCACCGGCACCCTGGCACGAGGGCTGATGGATACAAACTCGGGTGTCTTATGCTCGCCGTCGGAAAAATTAAGCAATTGCCCCTGGTAAGGGATTTTCTTGTACTCCATAGCGAGCTGTACACGCCATGCGAAGGGACTGCCACTTGCCCAAAAAAGTTTTAATTTCACAATATCGATTTCATTTAAATGATGTCATTTTAGCAGCACAACATACTGCTACGAACACTTTACGGCTTTTTACCAACTTCCTCGCCCTTTGTCCTGAAACAGGGGAGTTTGCATCCATTAATCAGAGCTGTGCGCAGCGCTTTGACCTCTAGCTTATCTAGATCAACATTCATCGAGGTGCCTCAGGCGAAACTAGTGATATCTGTTCAGCGAATTAATACGTGATCCATACGTCTTGTTCTAATATGAAAAGCGCCGCTTGCTATTGTAATATAAAAACCTGTCAATACATAAACCCGGGTCGTATTCTATCTAGTAGCGGGCTAGCATTTTCAGGCAGTTATTTGCATCCAGAGATCAACGCTATCGATATTGCCACAAGCTTGCTGGAGTGCTGTTGCATGCTCTGGATTTGAGCTGATTTGCGAGAAACTTACAAATTCTGGCAACCCATATGCGGCGCGTACCGTGTTGTAATCGGCCAGCCTATGATCTCGGCCGCGTTGAATATTAAGTGCTAACAGATCGAATCCTCCTGCACTTTGAGGACCAAATAGAAAATTCCTTGGTGTGTTGTTAGTTGAATGATCTACCGATTGGGAGGCTTGCACTGCTAGGCAGCATCATATCGGTGCTATATCGCCCCCACTAGTCAGTCTATACGGTGCGAAGAATGCATCTTCAATGGACAAGTGCCCGAATTGCGGTTCCCACATCTTACTGTCTAATTACATTGATATCGTGATCTAAAAATTGTCTCCAAGCCCAGACTTAGTCACTCGGATCGGCTTTTGGTGCTGGAAGCGGCGCGACCCTTGTCGGAATGTTACCTACGTCGCGGGCACTAGAGCGTGTGCTGTTGACTAAGCTGCCATCACCATCACCATCACCATCGCCATCGCCATCGCCATCGCCATCGCCATCGCTATAAGCATAAGTTGATTGTCGAATAAGTGGCGTCTGGGTTTGGTCCATTGATGGATCAATTAAGTGGTTACCACTTCCATCAATGGAACGAATAGCTGTGTCGTTAGCATCAACCGTGTGAGAGATTGAAGTAGCAAAAACAGCAATCGATAGTGCCTTGTTTAAACCAGAACGACCTTGGGTGAATTGACGAGTCTAGTTATTTTCTGGTGCTGGATATGAGATATATGATCCATATGAAAAGCATTATGGTTTTTTCCTGTTATGGAATTGATCTTTCGCAAACTTCCTTAGTCTTGTTTAAGCGAATTAACAGCTTTCAGCGAAGCTAAAAAACTTCGCTTTAATCTGAATAATTCACTGCTAAAACTGGTAAGTAATTTTAAAGAAATGGGAGAATTCTAAATAGATAAGTAATGATTCAGTAGGTGCTGCATACTAATGCAAATTCATTAATCTATGCGATTTCATACTTAGTGATCAATTTGAACGCTGCCAGTATTTAATGTATTCGCTACGACCAGATGATTAGCAGTCAGGTTCTCTCTCAAGTAGCCAAATTAACAGCGTGATTAGTATTGGTAGGTTTGATCTTCGCCTTACTCAAATTGTACGTGATGAGCACATTACAGTTGAATGGTTGAATCGATAGGTAGTTAGGTGGTAGCTAAGTAAAATCATTAAGTAAACGAAAAATACTTGTTTTAAGTATGTATATGATCATTTCATTCGCTTGTTCCTTTTGTAATTTATGCGATCGTGGTTGCGTAGGTGCTTGTGTTAATGAACCTCTTTGGTCACGCAAGTCAATCATTTTTCATGGATGAGAGATTTTCAGATTCATGTGCTTGCTAGAGTGCGCTGTAGTAAAATAAACACGAATGTCGTTGATATAGCGTTTGATTGGAAGCGGACTAACTTAGGCCAGTGTGTAAGTCAATCGTTTTTATAAGCAGAGGTGCGTTCAAGAACTTTATGGAAAATTCTTTGTCTGTCTGTAACCCGATTAATAGCAGGGTATCTGGCAAGGTAAATACTTTAAATCCATAGGGACAATTATGAAAAAAACAATTTTAATCGCAATGGGCGTTGCTGCTGCACTATTGGCTGGTAGTGCTTCGGCGACTGGTGGCAAACGAAACTTCAACGTGTACGCAGACGGCTTCCAAGAAGTTCCAGCAGCAATCTTTACTACTGGCAGTGCAACACTGCGACTCAGAGATCGGGGCAATCGTTTCGAATACCGATTCCGTTTCCGTAATTTGATTGGCAATATCGAAAACAGTGTTGGCGCACACATTCACTTTGGACGTCCAGGCATTAACGGTGGCATCCTTGCATTTGTCTGTGGCACAAATGCTTTGACTGGTCCAGCACAGACGCCAGTTTGTGTTTCTGATGGCCAAGGCAATGGTGAGATCCGTGGCGTAATCAGTGCTGAGGATATTCTTGCGGTTGACGAACAAGGTTTTCCAGCAAATGATCTCAACGCATTTCGTAGTGCAGTGCGGGCTCGCGCAGTTTACTTAAATGTTCATACTGATGCATTCCCTGCTGGTGAAATTCGCGGTGACTTTTAACAGTTCTCTACATAACAACGACTGAGCTCACTTGCAAGGTAGTCGGATTACTTTATATAGGTAGAGTCAGTAACTATGTGATAACAACGCCGTGCCATCTTGGTACGGCGTTGTTGGTTATTGGGTATAGAAGCACTAACCACGTATCGCCACCAAACTGCTACACCAAATAACCGTCATTTATGGCTTTTCATTAGTTATTCGGCTGCAGGGTACTTGCCAGTACAGCCTTTGACACCTTTGCTGAGCCCCATCGGTTGCCAGATTTGTGATGGTGCTTTGTTGCGCCGGTCCCAGTCAACCTATTAATCAGAAGGCGGACAAGTAATTGGTAGCCGTCTTGCTGAGGAAAGACCCTGGTTGTGGGTATTTTTTTGTGCGAGCTTGATGGTAATAGGCGGTTTATGCTTCTTGTACTTCGAGCAACGTGTTTGCGGCCATCTTTGTGAAATGTTGTTTTAAGGTTTGGTAGAACTCAGAGGACACCGCGGACATTGGACTGTATGCTGGCGTCATTAAGGTGATCGTCAGACTGGTTTTTGGCGAAAACTGGCGGAATACTATGTCGTTTTTAGTGTTTTGGTTTAGCAGGCGGTAACTCTCTGCGCTGCTCTGATCCACAATGCCAAATGCGTTACCGTGCTTAATGAACGTAAACAGCGGGATGAAATACTGCGATTCAAACACGACATTAAAATTTGCGCCTGCAGCATCAAAATTCTCTTGTATCTCTTCAGTTAATGGATGATCCCCTAGTAGGCTTGTCATTGGCTTGCCATCTAGGTCTTCAGGCGTAATAAGCACCTTGTTAGCGAGTGGGCTGCTTACGGGAATCGCACAAACACAGGGAAGCTCAACGCATTGATGATGAATTAGTGAATCATAGGTTTGATCAATGAGCTTACGGTCTGCCACGCCGATATCGTATTGCTGAGATGCAATAAGTCGTGCAACTTGTGGCGATGTTTTCGAAATCATCGACGTCTTAATCCCGCGGCGGGTGTTGAGGAAATTCTCAATAAAGTACGGCAGAAGAACGACTGATGGTCCTGGCATACTGGCAAGTCGAAGCGTGCCTTTTTCTAGGTTTTTAATGCCTTCGAGCGTTGTTCGGGTTGTATCCAGCTGATTCAAGATTTCAGTACTTTCCTTGAGCAAATACTGGGCTTCAGGTACCGGCTGCAGGCGCATGTTCTTGCGGATAAATAACTTAATGCCGATCTCTTGTTCGAGGGAATTGATCAGCGTACTCACGGCCGGTTGAGAGCGAGAAAGACGCCGCGCTGCCTCGGAAACTGAGCCACTGAGCATCACCTCTTGAAAGGCGCGAAGTTGTTTCAGGTTCAATTTGCTCGTCCAATCAATAAAAAAACCATAAGGAAATCTTATCAAATTAGAGATAATAAAAATAATTGCTTATATTCCGCTTCTCTATATGATGGTCTAAGCGGTGAATCGATCTGACATTCTGGCGCGCATTGGTTCAGCGCATCCATGTGGTCAAAGCGGAAGTTAACCAAGCTGTGCGTCTGCACCGTTTGTTGATAAACAGGAGAGTTCTTGATGAAGTTCAATAAAAATTTCATGGCTACGGCGTTAGGTGGCCTGTTGTTGTCGTCCAATATCATGGCGGCGAACCCTACCTTTTTTCGTATCGGCACTGGCGGTGCTGGCGGTACCTATTTTCCTATCGGCGGCACAATTGCTAACGGGATATCTGCGCCTCCCGGTTCGCGCCCTTGTGACGAAGGCGGACAATGTGGTGTGCCGGGCCTAATCGCTATCGCTCAGTCTACGACGGCATCTGTGTTCAACAATGCTGCGGTGCAGAATGGTGAGTTAGAAGCAGGCCTAGCCGCGGCTGATGTCACTCGCTCGATGTACATGGGGTCGGGTAAGTTTGAAGGCAAAGCACATCCTAAGTTACGCATTGTGGCTAATCTTTATCCAGAAGACCTGCATTTGGTGATGCCGCAAGGCGCATCGATTGAATCTTTAGCCGATTTGAAGGGCAAGCGTGTTGGTATTGCCCAAGCGGGTTCGGGTACACAGGTAGCTGTACTCCAGATGTTGGATGCCTGGGGCGTTAACCGCGACAATATGGAAGAGGCCGAACTTAACAATTCACAGTCTGCTGAGCGTTTGGCTGATGGTCAGATCGATGCGTATTTTTACGCCGCGGGTTGGCCGGTCGCTGCAATGGTGCAACTCGCATCAACTAAAGGGATGAGTTTGCACTCTTTTAGCGATGATGACCTAAAGAAAATCAATGACATTATTCCTGCATACATCCCGTCAGAAATTCCAGGTGGGGTATACGAAGGTGTTGATGAAGCCTCAAAAACACCAGCTGTGAGTGCCTTGTTAATTGTTTCGGAAGATCTTTCGGAAGAGCTGGTTTACGGTCTAACCGCAGCTCTTTGGAATGACAACACCCGCAAGCTACTTGATAACGGTCATGCCAAAGGTAAGCAAATCACGGCTGAAACGGCGTTAGACGGTGTTGAAGCGTTGGGCGTGCCATTGCACCCAGGTGCTGAGAAGTTCTATAAAGAGAAAGGCATGATGTAGTAGTTAGTTGATTACCCCCATTCTTTGTTTGTAGTTAGGGAGCTCGTCAGTTAAGCGAAAAACATTACTGGTGGGCTCCCCACTATAGCCCAAATTTTTTAATACATTCAGCGCGCAAACCCTTGCATAAAACGCGATCAAGAGGGTTGTCCATTTTGCGGAAAATTCCTTGATGTCCCAAGACCAGTCGATTAAGCCAGAATTAAGTACTGAAGAACTTGAAGCCATCGAGCGAACATACGATGAAAGCGCTGCCTCGCGTCCGGTCACACAAAACGCTGCCTGTGTTCTGCGCACAATTGCGCTTGTATTTGCCGCCTACCACTACCTAACCGCAGGTTTTGGCTTGCCTGCAGACCATTGGCACATGGGCTGGCACTTAGCCGGGCTGTTTATACTTACTTATGCATTCTTCCCGATCATAAAAGCGAGTACGTTTTACGAATTCAAAGACAGTGCTTTACGGGTAGGGAATATTCCTGTCTACGATTTGGTTCTAATGGTGCTGGGTGTGCTTTCAGCTCTGTATGTTGGCCTTGCATGGCGTGGAATTCCTGCGCTTGGTATAGAGGAACAAACGTTCCGTATGGGTAATCCCAATGGCTTCGACATACTATTTGGCGTCATTATCATTGTGTTGGTGCTTGATATTGCGCGCCGCACGTTAGGTTGGGTATTGCCGCTGATTATTTGTGTTTTCATGAGCTATGCACTGTTCGGACCGTATTTCCCAGGCCTTCTGCAGCACCCCGGCGTAAAATTCAATACCTTCGTCTCATCCATGTACTTTCCGCAGGAAGGCATTTTCGGTGTCACGCTTTGGGTGGTCTCAACCATTGTTTTCCATTTCGTGTTGTTTGGTGTCATTGCCCAACGTACCGGGTTGGGTCAATTGTTCATAGACAACGCGACGATTCTTGCTGGTCGTTTTACGGGTGGCCCGGCTAAGGTGTCGGTTGTATCGTCTGCGTTCTTTGGAACCATTTCCGGGTCCTCGGTTGCCAATACGGTTTCTACCGGCGCGCTCACCATTCCTAATATGAAGCGCTTGGGTTACCCCGGCCATTTTGCCGGTGGTGTTGAAGCCGCTGCTTCTGCCGGTGGTCAGATTACTCCGCCAATCATGGGAGCTGCGGCCTTTATCATGGCCGAGTTTCTAGAAGTGCCTTACACCACGATCGTGATTGCTGCCATTTTTCCTGCTTTACTTCACTACGTGGGTGTATTCACCGTTGTGCATCTAATGGCGCGTAGGCTTAATCTGAAGGGGTTGAGCAAAGAGCAGTTACCGCAACTTAAAGCCGTTTGGAAAGAGGGTTGGGCGAATATCGTTCCTTTAATAGGGTTGTTGGTCGTACTATTTTCCGGCTATACACCGTTTATGTCAGCATTTTGCGGGATCTCACTAGCCGTTGTTGCCGGTATGTCACGGATTCGGCAACCTCTGACGTTGGTATATGCAGCGGCATTTATCACCTTTGTGTTATGGAAATACGCCAACGGTGGCTTTGAGTGGGGTATGGCCGTCATCCTTGTTCTTGGTTCCATTGTCGCCACTCTGAACCCTCAGAAACGAACCGAGATTCCGGAGATGACCGATTCGGTGGCGCTCGGGGTTAAGTATGCATTGGCAGTTGGTGCGGCGTCGGCCGCAGTCGGTATCGTGGTTGGTGTTATCAACACAACGGGTGTGGGGTTTCGTATTGGATTTATGGTGACTCAAGGTGCCAGTGCTTTAGGGAGCGATATTTACAATTTCTTCGCGCTCAGTGGTTTTGAATTATTTTCTGTATCTGATTTGACGTTATTTATTTCGCTCGTTTTCATCGCACTAGCGTGTATTTTAATGGGGGCCGGTGTGCCCACGACGGCTTTGTATATTATGTTGGTATCTGTGGCGCAACCAGCATTGGCTCAGCTTGGGGTACCACCCATTGCCAGCCATTTGTTTGTGCTTTATTACGGCGTAGTTGCTGAAATTACCCCGCCGGTTTGTACATCTGCTTATGCAGCAGCTGCCATTGCAAATTCAAACCCTTTTCGTACAGGTATTTCAGCGTTTTCACTTGGGTTGGGTAAGGTGATCGCGCCCATGGCGTTCGTCTATGCGCCGGTGTTGCTATTTGTCTCGTCTACCGGTTTCGACTTGTGGGAGTTTTCTTACACGGCAGCGAGCTGTATTGCTGGCGTGGTTTCGCTGTCTGCAGCGGTGGTGGGTTTCTGGTTGGCACCCATGGGAATTTTGTCGCGAATCTTGGCCTCACTATCCGGACTGGTGTTTGTTGCACCATCTCTGGGTGCGGATCTGGTAGCGTTGATTATTGTCTCGCCAGTCATCGTTTTACAGATAGTTGGAAAACGAAGAACAGTGTCTGCCGTGCAGGCTTAGCTCGTGATGGAAGAATCACCCGTCACGGTTTTGGGGGCAGGGATCGTTGGGATTTGCTGCGCATTGTCACTGGCACAACGTGGCTTGTCTGTCCGTCTCATAGATCGCAGTGAGCCTGGGCAGGCTACCTCCTACGGTAACGCAGGTATTATTTCGCCGTGGTCTTTTATTCCAATGGCGCTGCCTGGAATTTGGAAAAAAGCACCGGGCATGATGTTGAGTGCCGAACGTCCGTTAGTGGTGCGTCCTGACTTTTGGCCGCGTATGTTGGGTTGGGGCAGTCAATTTTTAGCTAATTCAAGTGAATCCACCGTGCGCGATTTGGCCGTTGCGATGGCTTATTTATGCACACCTTCAGTGCAGTTGTTTCGTCAGCATTTACACGGCACAGGGCATGAAACCTTGTTGAGTGATAGCTGGTATGTGCAGGCTTCTCGGGACGCCTCTAAGCCCACGTTGGATGCATTGGAATATCGCATTCGATTAGAAAGAGGGGGTGACTTAGAACTGATTACAGCCAATGAATTACACAGATTGGAACCGGCATTGTCAGATGAATTCAAAGCCGCTGTGCTTATCAAAGGGCAAGCACGTGCGCTGTCTCCGGGGAAAATAGCACAAGTACTCACCGAGAAAGCACAAGAGCTGGGTGTTGATGTTATCCACTTTGAAGCAACTTCAATACAACAGCAACCGCAAGGCTGGTCGATTCAAGGAGCGACGGAAAGTCTACAAGCAAATGAAATTATTCTTTGTGCGGGCGTTTGGTCAAAGCAACTTCTAGAACCTTTGGGAGTGAAATTGCCCCTTGTGGCGGAGCGCGGTTATCACTTGGAGTTTGCAAATGCTGGAGTCACTATTAACAACTCCATTATGGATGTGGAAGCGAAGCTTGTTGCCAGTTCAATGAAAAATGGTATGCGCTTAGCTGGAGCCGCGGAATTTGGTGATGCTGAAGCGCTGCCGGATGAGCGGCGTCAACAACTATTAACGCGACAGGCCAAATTTATGTTTCCTGATTTATCGGTCGAGCAGCCCGCATTTTGGATGGGGCGACGGCCGTCGTTTCCCGATAGCTTGCCAGTTCTAGGGCCGGTTCCGGGGTTTGATGGCTTGTTTGCCGCTTTTGGTCATTCACATTTTGGGTTGATGATGGCCCCGCAGACGGGTGAGGTTATGGCAGATTTTATTAGTGGGCAAGCGTCGCAAGAGCATGTTGCTGCGTTTTCGTGTGGGCGTTTTCTTTAGTAGTTCCTCACACAACGATGCAACAGGGTAAATTATGATTGTAAAAGGTGGTGCTAACACAGGAAATGATTGATGAACTACGTTACCTCTCGTGAAGAGCTTCGCAATGCCTTTGAAGCTACACACGATGTTGCAATTCGAAAAGAACTCAGCTTGATAGATGAACACTCCCGGCGTTTCATCGAGAAATCCCCGTTTTTACTAATTGGGTCTCAAGACACATCAGGTAACGGTGATGTTTCACCAAAAGGCGATCAGTCAGGCTTCGTCAAATGTCTGGATAACACGACGATTGCCATTCCTGATAGGCCCGGAAACAATCGATTAGACACGTGGGAAAACATTATTGAGAACCCTGGGGTTGGCCTCATCTTTATTATTCCAGGTATGAATGAAACGCTTAGAGTCAATGGCGAGGCACGCCTGACACTTGATGCTGAGCTTTGTTCAAAAATGCAGGTCAATAATCGTCCAGCAAAAGCGGTTCTGATTGTTAAAGTTCGTGCGGTATATATGCATTGTGCAAAAGCCTTTATCCGATCCAAACTCTGGTCACATGATACATGGGCACCGCGGTCTAACATGCCATCACTAGGTCAAATGCTTAAAGATCAAGCTGATCTAGTGGAGACGGCTAGCGAGTTCGACGATATTCTCAATGATGCCTATAAAACCTCGCTTTGGTAACCAATGACTAAAAAATCCTTTAACAGCATAACCGGGGTAGCGTTCACTCGAGGGCATGGTGGAAACAGCCATACAACGACACGAGTGTTGCCATCATAGATTTAATTGGTCACGCCGCCTATTCAGTTACCGCGCCCAAAGCCGATTTTCATTCCGTCCTTGCCGACATGCAGTGGGCCTGACCAGCTTGATGATAAGGCTTTATGCCACTGATCAATACCATAATCCGGGTCGTCTGATGGAATCAGATGATTCAACGCTAATGTATCAACGCCCGCTGCTGTTGCGATTTTTCCAGCATCTTGAGCGAGTGTATGGGATCGCATCCAATGTTCGTGCAGTCGGTTGTCAGCATTACCAATGCGAGCAAATAATGCGGGTAAGGCGGCTTCGAGCATGGCTTCATGAATCAGTAAGTCTGCGCCTTTGGCAAATTCTGCTAACGCGGGTAAATAAGCCGTATCACCGGAGAAAACCACGTGCGCATTGTCGCTCTTGAACGACAGTGCGAACGTCTCTAGCAGTGGTGGGTGCGTGTTTTTCATGGCGGTGATAGTGATGCCAGCATCATTGAGTACCTCGCCCTCGTGCAGAACATGAACTCGGACCAGAGATGCGATATCAGGACGACCTTCATCGGCCATTCGCAAGTCAATATCATCGCGCATCGACTCGATAAACTGTTGCCAGTGCCGATCAAACCTGGCAGGGCCATACACGTCAACCGGTGTTTTCAACCCAGCAGTCCAGGCAGTATGGATCATCGGCCCGAATTCGAGATAATGATCTGAGTGCAGGTGTGTGATGAAGACCTTGGCCAGATCACGTAGCTGCATACCCTGATCGACGAGACCGCGAGTCACCCCCAGGCCACAGTCCACCACAATTTGTTGACCGGCCAACCTCAGTAAATTTGACGTCGGATTGGTTGATCCAGGCCGAATTGCTGGCCCACCCTTGGTGCCGAGTAAACACACGTGATCACTATTTGCGCTCATAGGTACTCCCTGCATCTGATAACAGTAATCATCCTGCTGGTTTTGCATCCGATAGACCCGCATCTATCGCATGGAGAATGTCGCTAACATCCTGCTCTGTAACAATCAGCGGCGGTGACAGAATCAAATTGGGTCCAGACACTCGAACCATAACACCGTGGTTATAAATCACGTCCTGTATTTGCCCAGCAATCTGTTTATCAACAAGTGCTTTTGTTGACCTATCTGAGACAAGCTCTATAGCGCTCATCAAGCCGTGGCCACCACGCACATCGCCGATAAGCTCGTGTTTCATTTTTAACTTTTCTAGTCCATCAAACATTTGCGTGCCACGCGCAGCCGCGTTGGTGGTTACATCAAGCCTTATGGTCTCCTTCAGACAAGCTAAAGCGGCAGCGGCGCCAACAGGGTGGCCGGAGTAGGTGTACCCGTGCCCGATAAAACCTGCAGCACTGGTGTCGCTCTCGAATACATCCACTACCTGATTTGACAGCATGACAGCCCCGAACGGGAAGTAGCCATTGGTGATGGCCTTGGCCGTGCACATCATGTCCGGTTGAACGCCCCACAGGCGTGAGCCGGACCAGGCGCCAGTACGTCCATAAGCCGTGATGACTTCATCCGAGATTAACAAAATGCCGTGGCGGGTACAGACCTCTCTGACCATGGGCATAAAACTGTTGTGAGGCACGATAACGCCTCCAGCGCCGAGTATGGGTTCCATGATAAAGGCAGCAATGGTGCTGGCTCCCTGAAACGCGATTTCATCTTCGAGTGCAGCAATACACAGTTGCGCAAGCTTTAACGGGTCGCTTTCGTTGAACGGATTACGGTATTCATAAGGGGCAGGAATATGAAAGCAACCGGGTAACAGCGGTTCATAAGCTGCGCGGAAGTTGGCGTTGCCGTTCACACTGGCGCCCGCCGTATGCGTGCCGTGATAACCTTTTTTTAAACTCAGGTACTTCACTCGTCCAGCTTCACCCCGAATCTTGTGATATTGGCGAGCAAGGCGAAGTGCGGTTTCAACACTGTCAGAGCCGCCAGATGTAAAAAAGGCAGTTCTCATTCCATCCGGTGCAAAGAATTCAGCTAACTCATAAGAGAGTTCAATTGCAGCATCATTTGTGGTTCCGCGAAATATCGAGTAATAAGGTAAGGTTGCCAGCTGATCGGTAATCGCCTGTTTAACAGGGTCTGCCGAAAAGCCAAGATTGACGTTCCACAATCCTCCCACCGCATCAATGGCCTCATGTCCATCAATATCGCGTATTCTGACGCCTTGTGCGCTGGTAATGATTTTTGGCGGATTATCATGGCT
The DNA here is from genome assembly GCA_938003775.1 of uncultured Granulosicoccus sp. GTDB lineage: Bacteria > Pseudomonadota > Gammaproteobacteria > Granulosicoccales > Granulosicoccaceae > Granulosicoccus. Next base: position 12,976 of record CALKXZ010000085.1, read on the forward strand.
GTCCTTGGGGTGTGCCATGGGGTGCCACATATGTTGGGCATTGTTTTCTTTAAGGAAGTTGGATGCATTCACGCGGTGGCTTCTCTATGAAAATTAAATTCATTGGAAAGTGATGACAAGGTATCGGACCATATTTGATCAAGGTCATCAGGAACACTGCCCCCCCAGCTGTGCGTTATCTGGCGGGCAGCTTTTATCAATTCACATTTGGTCAAGGCGATCGCGTTAGCATCGATACGCGTGGCGACGCTGGCAACGGCTACTGAACCTGCGACTCTATCTGACGAGTCGAACAAAGGCACGCCTATACCGAATACATTTTCTTCATAACCTTGATCAACAATACCGAAGCCTATTTCTCGAACAGTTTCTAACGCGCTTTCCAGTTCGTTGCGTGTTGTCTGTGTGTGATCGGTATAGCGTTTAAGATTCTTGAGCGTCACTTTTAACAGCGCAGGATCTGCATAGGCCAGCACCGCCAAACCGGAGCCTGTTGCATGCAAAGGTAATTCGGGTTCATCAAGCACAACTCGTGCACTGTGACGCGTAGATGCATGATCCGTGAGGGCGACCAATGAATGGCCTTGAAGGATTGATGCATGCGCCAGTTCACCGGTTGCTTCGGCCAAACGAGGTAGCACCAGGCGAACACCGGCTCTTCTTGGAACTGTCGACTCCCTGACATGAGCAAGCCTTAGAACCGCAGGCCCCATACGGTAAACACGCGTGACCGGGTCTTTCTCAAGCAGGCCTGTCTCTTCCAGCGCGGTGAGGTATCGATAGGTCGTGGCTTTGTCGCGTCCGGTAAGACGCTGAAACTCAGCGAGACTGATCTGAGAGCGATCCGCCGAAAACCAATTCAATAATTCAATGGCCTTGCGAACAGTGGACACTAAAGACTCCAATTAAGAAGAAGGATGAAATAGACGAATCGCGAAAATGCATAAACAAGTTGACAGAACCGGGTTAATTGGTCAAGCTGTTTTCGCAACGAGGGTTCAAATAATGAAACAATATTTGGAGAGGTGATAAATGAAATTTCGTTCAATAGCAGTATCTGTGCTGGCCGCAAGTGTTCTTAGTCTTAGTGGTGTAACGATAGCCGAATACCCTGAAAAGCCAGTTCAGTTCATCGTTCCGTGGCCGCCAGGTGACCTGGAAGATGTCCTGACGCGTATGATCGCGGATGATTTTCAGGAAGCTTATGGTGTTCCTGCAGCAGTCGTTAACAAGCCGGGCGGTGGTGGCGGACCCTTTCCAGGGGCTATTGAAGTTGCGAATGCGCCAGCGGATGGCTACACGATTGGATCCTTCATAATTGCCATTCCTGTCGTGGGTCCCCAAATAGGTATCCCGGAACTGAATCCCAACCCATTTGAGCCACTGGGTAACTTTTTAACGTACCCGTTTGTTATCGCAACGGCTGGTGACGCGCCCTATGACGATATCGCTGGGTTAGCAGCGTACGCGAAGGACAATGAAGTTGTGCTTGGTCACTTTGGTGCGCCATTGGTACCCACCAAGGTAACGTTTGGGCTTGCCAAGGAGATGGGTTTTTCATTTGCGGCCGATGCTGCGTTTGATGCATTGGATTGCAACACGCTCGCTTCAGGTGATGTGGACGTTATCAACACAACGTTGCAACAGATTCGTCCGTGTCTTGACGATGTAAAGGTGTTGGCGTCGGTCGGTAGTGAACGGCTTTCATTGACACCCGATGCACCAACCGTTGCTGAACTGGCACCGGCTTTGGATGTTTCCTTGTGGAATGGTTTGTTTGTGCACAAAGACACACCTGCAGATGTACGTGAAAAGATCATCGAGATTGCACAAAAGACGATAGCGTCAGATAAAGCCATTGAGTTCGCCCAGGAAACCGGTGCTCAGTTGTATTGGCAGGATGCGGCCGCGGTCACGGCTCAGATAGAGAAAGACATCGATACAATGGGTGCTATCGATAGTATGCTTGAGCAGTAGGCGACGAGCGACGTAAAAGATCGATTCAGTAGTGGGCCGAGGTCGCCATGAACACTAAACGTCATGTGACGTTACAAGTGCTGTTCAAACGCTACCGGCGACCGGGTGACATTGTTTTTGCACTGGTTTTTCTGGTGCTGTCACTTTGGTTGCTGTCCCAACTCAACACCCAGACCACGTGGAAAAACGGAGCCAAGCTTGTGGCTCAGGCTCCGTTCTGGCCGACGGTATCAATCGTCGGTATGGTTTTTTTTGCGACGTTACACACGGTGGGCTCGGCGCTCTCTGCGCGCATTCCCGGTCGTTGGACTGAGGTAGGCATGTGGTTCAAGTCGATTGAATACGCCTTATGGTTCATGGCGTACGTGGTGGCAGTGCCCATTATCGGATACCTGTTCGCCACCATACTCGTGTGCGTATTGTTAGCGCTGCGCTCCGGTTATCGCAGTCGAGCGGTGTTAATCGCAAGTGTCATGGGGGGAGTGCTGGTTGTCATCATCTTCAAGTCATTGTTAGAGGTCAAAGTACCGGGTGGTCAGATTTATGAATACTTACCCAGCGCCTTGCGATCATTCATGCTGACGTACTTGTAGCGCATCGTGATCGAGTCGCTTCAATCGGGTCTGGATTTGTTGTTTCAATGGCAGGTGTTATTGGCGCTGCTGATCGGCTCAATGGGTGGCGTTGTCATAGGCGCTATTCCGGGTGTTGGGCCAGCGGTTGCCATAGCCATCTTGCTTCCGGCTACCTTCTCAATGGAGCCACTAGTCGGTCTGACGTTATTGCTCGGAATATAT